>NZ_JAMQHN010000115.1 GCF_025993755.1 Thermomonas sp.
AAATCGCACGTCGCGTCAACGAGGCCACCGCGCAGGGTGGAAGCGCCGAGGAAGTCGCCGAGCGCATCCGGGGCGCGCTGGAGGGAACCGGCTACCGGCTCCAGGGGATCGACGGCAACACCGACCCGAGAAACGGCAGCGAGCGCATTCTGTCGTACGACATCGATGTCCGGATCAACGCCGACAACACCCTCGACGTCACCGAAACCATCCACGTGGTCGCGCAGGGCATCCAGATCCGGCGCGGCCTGTATCGCGACTTCCCGACCCGCTACACGGACCGCTATGGCAACAGGGTCGTGGTCGGGTTCGACGTCGTCGGCCTCCAGCGCGACGGCAAACCCGAGCCATGGTTCACCGAATCCCTGTCCAATGGCGTGCGGGTGAATTTCGGCAACGACGATTTCCTGACCGTCCCGGCCACCTACACCTACACCCTGAACTACCGCACCAACCGCCAGCTCGGTTTCTTCAAGGACCACGACGAGCTGTACTGGAACGCGATCGGCACCGGCTGGGATTTTCCGATCGAGCGCGCCAGCGTCACCGTGCGTCTGCCGCAGCCCGTTCCCGTGGCCGAAATGAAGGCCGAAGGCTACACCGGCCCGCAAGGCAGCAAGGGCCAGCACTATGCGGCCACCTTGCCCGAACCCGGCGTGGCGCGCTGGACGCTGACCGAACCGCTGCGGAAGTGGGAAGGACTGACGATTGTCCTGAGCTTCCCCAAGGGAATCCTGACTCCGCCAACGACGATGGACAACGCGCGCTGGTTCCTGCGCGACAACCTCAGCATCCTGATTGCCCTGGCCACCCTGCTCCTGATCTTTTCCTATCTGTTCTTCCGCTGGTGGCAGGTCGGGCGCGATCCCGATCCCGGCGTGATCGTCGCCCGTTACGAACCGCCGGCCGGCTATTCTTCAGCGGCCCTGCGTTTCATCGTCCACAAGAACACGGACACCCGCTGCTTCACCGCCGACATCCTGGCGCTGGCCATCCATGGGAAACTGCGGATCAGCAGCCGCCGCAAACCGATGGGGATGGGAACGGAGTGGACGCTGGAACGCACCAGCGCACTCGACCCCGACACGCCACCGTCACAGCGGGCGCTGTACGAGCAGCTGTTCGCGAAAGGGTCGATCCTCACCGTCGACACCGCGCACCGAACCACATTCATGCAAGCCCAGCTGGATCAGTCCAAGGTCATGGAACAGGCCTATGCCGGTCGCATGTTCAAGCGCAACGGTACCCCGATCGGGTACGCACTGCTGGCTGGAATCGTCGGGCTCGTCACGGCGGCGCTGGTACCCCATGCGCCCAGCGGCACGGCCGCGGTGATGGCCGCCGGCTTCGCCCTGTTCATCCTCTTGGTCGCGTTTGGATTCCTGCTCCCGGCGCCGACGCCGGAAGGACGCAAGCTTCTGGATGAAATCGACGGACTGAAGCTCTACCTCGGCGTCGCCGAGCGCGACGATCTCGCACGCCTGCAGGCACCCTCGCTGGATGCCGGACGTTTCGAGTCGCTGCTGCCCTTTGCGGTGGCGCTGGACGTGGAAGAAGCCTGGACGAAGAAGTTCACCGCCGCGGTCGGCGATGCCGTGGCGCAGCAGGTCACTTCCAACCTGTCCTGGTACCAGGGTTCGGGCATCGACAGTCTGGCCCAGTTCAGCAGTTCCCTGAGCAGCGGGCTCAGTTCTTCGATCGCCTCGGCCTCCTCGCCCCCCGGCAGCAGTTCCGGCGGCGGCGGTGGCGGCTCGTCCGGCGGCGGCGGAGGTGGTGGCGGCGGCGGAGGCCGCTGAGCGCGTCAATCAGGGATGCGCCGACTCCCGGTCGGATGCATCGTGCGCGGCCTCGTCGGACGCGGCACCCGGCGACGCACCACCCTCTTCCGGAGCCGGAGCCGCCTCGGGTGCTTCGACCTCGTGCGGCATCAGGATCGCCCCGTCCAGTTCGGCCATCGGGCTTTCCACCGGGCATTTCGGGTCCGGAAAGCCGTAGCGTGTGCGCAGGGTCAGGCCGCAGGCGTTGATGTCGGCCACGTCCTGGTTGGCGGCATCGGCCGGTTCCACGCATTCGCGCTCGTAGGCGCGTCGAAAGGCATCACGGCGCTGCAGGAATTCGGTGCCACAGCGGCGCGCCAGGCGGATGCGGTCGAGATCATCCTCGACCGCGTTGGCACCCGACAGCCCGAACCGGTCCAGTTCTTCGTCGGTCAGGATGCGCACGGTCCGGTTCGGCACCGTGGTCATCAGGTCGTAGACCTCGGCTGAAGCCCCGTTGCGTTCGAGGTAATTGCGCAGACCTTCGCTGAGCTGGCGCAGTTCTTCCCCGAGTTCCTTGCGCGAAGTCGCGGTGGAACCCATCCGGATCATCCGGTGGATGCCGACCGGCCCCACGATCACGCGCATGTCGCCGGCGGCAAGGATCAGGACGCAGGCGCTGTGGCAGACGGAATCGCCGCGCACCCAGATGGTCCAGTCGTTCTCGCCGATGGCGTCGCCGGCGCGCATGGCCGATTCCACGCTGCCGCCGGAAGAATCGATGTCGAGGATGCGCTTGCCGATGCCAAGGTCGGTGGCCACCTTGCCGGCACGCTCGGCCAGCGCGGCGAAGCCTGCGGTGATCTTGCCCTTGTAGCGAAGACGCACCAGCCCGGTGGCACGGCAATCCTGCATGGTCGCACGCAGGTCGAGGTAGGCCAGCGACAGCACCGGCTTGCCGTCGCCCCGCAGGTAGTCGGCGCTGCAGTCGATGGCGGCATCGCCGGCTTCCAGCCGCGCCGGCGACCAGTCGATTTCCGCCTGCGCCTTGCGCTGCACCACCGGCGCAGGCGGGGCCACGGCGGCCGCATCGGCGCTGGTCTGAACCGTCTCCGGCTGTCGGCTGCAAGCGGCCGCGAGCACGCACAGCAAGAGCAGAGTCCGGCGGAAGAGCATCGTGGGGGTTCGTTCGTGGGGCGCGCCCATTCTAAGGCAACAAAGGTCAAACCGATTCCGACGGCGGGGGTTGAACGCCACGGCTCGACCGATCATTCAGCGCAACCGAATCCAGGTTAAGACCCCTTTGCGAAACCGGCATGGTCGCCGCCCTGCCGCTATGATCACGGCGGAAGCACAGCGGGCGTCGACATGGGTCGGGGAAACGGCAACTGGCAGCCTGTGAGAAACGGCATCCCGCTACAGCGGTTCCAGGACAGGTCCCGCTGGTTCATCTACCCGTTCTTCGGCTTCCACATGCTGATGTTCGGGCTGTCCGGCTTTCTGATGTCGTACGCGGAGCACGGGCCCGACCTGTTCTTCATCTACCTGCACGGCGGCATCGCCTGCGCCGTGTATCTGGTGTTCTACCGGGTGATCTTCGGCGCCGAAGAAGTGCGATGGATGCTCATCAATGCCGCGCTCGGCATCCTCGGCATCTATTCCCAGCTCGGCTGGATCCTCGCGCGCTTCGGCAAGAACATCGACGACTATCCGTGGTACGTCAACGTCACGCCATTCCTGTATTACGTTCTGTATACCTTCCTGCTGCGCCAGTTCCTGATCGACGTCTCCGGCAGCCGCACCAACGTGGCGCGCCTGAAATGGGTCAACGCGCTCTACGTCACGGGCTCGCTGCTGGTATACGGCGGCATGCTGGCCCGGGCCTGAGGCTTCGCGACCGGCCGGCCGGGGCGTGACGGTCGCGCGTCGTCTTCCCGACCTATTCCGGCGCCTCGCCGTTGACCGCGGGCTTTGGTTCCCGGGCGATCTGCCGCAGCGCCTGCTCGAACACTTCCGGAGGCTGGCCGCCGGAGATCAGGTGGCGCCGCTCCACGATCACGGCCGGAACGCTGCTGATGCCCAATTTCTGGAAGAACCGCTCGGCCGCGCGCACATCGTCGGCATAGGCATCGGAATCGAGCACCTCGCGCGCCTTGACGGCGTCCAGCCCCACGCTGCCGGCGATTTCCGCAAGGATCGCGGGATCGCTGATGTTGCGTCCCTGGCTGAAATGCGCCACCAGCAGCGCGCCCTTGAGCGCCAGCTGCAACCCGGGCCCCTGGGTGTCGGCCCAATGCAGCAGACGGTGGGCGGACAAGGTGTTCCAGCTGCGGCTGCGGGCGTTGAAGTCGAACACGAATCCCAATTCCGCGCCGCGCTGGCGGATGCGTTCCTGGTTTTCGGCCAGCTGCGCATCGTCCATGCCGTACTTGCGCTTGAGGTTCTCGGCCACGTCCACGCCCTCGGCCGGCGTCGATGGATCAAGCTCGAAGGGCTGGACGTGGATATCCGCCACCATCTCTCCCTTGAGACGCCGCAGCGCCTCGCTCAGCGACATCAACCCGATCGCGCACCACGGGCAGACCACGTCGGACACGAAATCGATGCGCAATCTCGGCACCACGCCCTGGCTTTCGATCGAACTCATGACGGCTCCTCCTGCAACGGATGTCGTTGATCCTGTCCCATGACACTGTACCCGGACGGCTTCTTCGACATTGTCCTGATCACCGCGCCCAGGTGGAATCGGGCAGCGCTTCGTCCAGCCGTTTCCCCGGCGCGCATTCCACGGAGTAATACGGCGCCAGCATCCCGCCGATCTGCCTGCGCTGCTGGTAGAGCGAACGGTAGTAGCGCAGCCCGCCCTCGCGCGCGCTGGCCTCGGGAACGCCCAGCAGACGCGCGGCGCGCACGTAGCGCTGGATCGCCTGGCATTCGGCAACCGCTTCGTTGCGCTCGCCGCGCACGTGCATGGCTTCGTGGGCGAACATCTGCACGCTGAAAATGTTCTCGTCATCCAACCGCTGTGGATGCTTCAGGTACTTGCGCAGCACCGCACACCATGGTTTCTGCAGCACGATCTCGCCGGTCTCCGGATTGGCGTGGCCGGCGGCCAGCGCCATCGGATCGACCGCGGTATCGAAGAACGTGTTGCAGTGGACCGTCGCCTGGTCCGACTCCGACAGGATCCGCGCCTTGGCAGTCAGAAACTGCTCGAAGCGGATCTTGCGCCACGGCACCGAGGCGAGTCCGATCGCCAGCCCCAGCGCGATCAGCAGGTACGGCCAGCTGATTGGCTCTGGCTGCAGGAAGCCCGGCTTCGGCACGATGCTGTAATAGAGTTCGCGCAGCGCCAGCCACAGGAACAATACGGCCCCCAGCCACCAGAGCATCAGGCGACTCCCACCGGATCGCGCGTGAAGCCGGCGATACGGGCCATGGCGGGGCTCATTTGACCATCGGCAGCTTCAGCCCCTTCTCCTTCGCGCACTGGATGGCGATCTCGTAGCCGGCGTCGGCATGACGCATCACGCCGGTGCCCGGGTCGTTCCACAGCACGCGGGCGATGCGGGCGTCGGCTTCCTTGCTGCCGTCGCACACGATCACGACGCCGGCGTGCTGGCTGTAGCCCATGCCGACGCCGCCGCCGTGGTGGAAGCTGACCCAGGTCGCGCCGCTGGCGGTGTTGAGCAGAGCGTTGAGGATCGGCCAGTCGGAGACGGCATCGGAACCGTCCTTCATCGCCTCGGTTTCGCGGTTGGGGCTGGCCACCGAACCGGAATCCAGATGGTCGCGGCCGATGGCGATCGGTCCCTTCAATTCGCCGTTGCGCACCATCTCGTTGAACGCCAGCCCGAGCTTGTCGCGCAGCCCCAGCCCCACCCAGCAGATGCGCGAAGGCAGGCCCTGCACCGCGATGCGCTGCTCGGCCATATCCAGCCAGTTGTGCAGGTGCGCGTCGTCCGGGATCAGTTCCTTGACCTTGGCGTCGGTCTTGAGGATGTCCTCCGGATCGCCCGACAGCGCCACCCAGCGGAACGGGCCGATGCCGCGGCAGAACAGCGGGCGCACGTAGGCCGGCACGAAACCGGGGAAATCGAACGCGTTTTCGCAGCCCACGTCGAACGCCATCTGGCGAATGTTGTTGCCGTAGTCGAAGGTGGGAATACCCTGCTTCTGGAACGCCAGCATCGCCTCGACGTGTTCGCGCATCGAGGCCTTGGCGGCATCGCGGGTGCCGTCCGGATCGCGCACGCGACGCTCGAACCATTCCTCCACCGTCCAGCCCTTGGGCAGATAGCCGTTGACCGGATCGTGGGCGCTGGTCTGGTCGGTGACGGCATCCGGCTTGACCCCGCGACGCACCAGCTCCGGCAGGATGTCGGCCGCGTTGCCCAGCAGCGCGATCGACTTGGCCTCGCCGGCCTTCGTGTACTTCTCGATCCGCGCCAGCGCATCGTCGATGTCAGTGGCCTGCTCGTCCACGTAGCGGGTCTTCAGGCGGAAGTCGATGCGCGACTGCTGGCATTCGATATTCAGTGAACACGCGCCCGCCAGCGACGCCGCCAGCGGCTGCGCGCCGCCCATGCCGCCGAGGCCGGCGGTGAGAATCCAGCGCCCCTTGAGGCTGTCGCCGTAGCTCTGCCGCCCCATTTCGACGAAGGTTTCGTAAGTGCCCTGCACGATGCCCTGCGAGCCGATGTAGATCCACGATCCGGCGGTCATCTGGCCGTACATCATCAAACCCTTCTTGTCGAGTTCGTTGAAGTGCTCCCATGTCGCCCAGTGCGGCACCAGGTTGGAGTTGGCGATCAGCACCCGCGGCGCGTCCGCATGGGTGGGGA
>NZ_JAMQHN010000116.1 GCF_025993755.1 Thermomonas sp.
CGAGGTGACGCTGCAGGACCGCGAGCAGCGCTTCATCGACCCGGCCATTGCGCGCGCGCAGGCGCTGTTCGAGAAGAAAGTGAAGGATCCCGCCAAGCGCCCCGAAGTCGCGGCGCGCCTGAAGTCGGACCTGAGCGGCGACGGCGTGCCGGACGCGGATCTTGTGATCGAAGCCATCATCGAAAATCCGGACGCCAAGCGCGCGCTGTACCAGGCGCTGGAGCCGCGCATGAAGGCGGACGCGCTGCTGACCAGCAACACCTCGTCGATCCCGCTGGACGAACTGCGCGAGCACATCGCCCGCCCTGCGCAGTTCGCCGGCTTGCACTATTTCAACCCGGTGGCGCAGATGCCGTTGGTGGAGATCATCCATCACGACGGCATGGACGCCGAGACCGAGCGCCGGCTGGCCGCGTTCTGCAAGGCGCTGGGCAAGTTCCCGGTGCCGGTGGCCGGCACGCCGGGCTTCCTGGTCAACCGCGTGCTGTTCCCATACATGCTGGAAGCCGCCACGGCCTATGCCGAGGGCATCCCCGGCCCGGCCATCGACAAGGCGGCCGTTGCCTTCGGCATGCCGATGGGCCCGATCGAACTGCTGGACACGGTGGGTCTGGACGTGGCCGCCAGCGTCGGCAAGGAACTGGCGCCCTTCCTTGGCCTGGAGGTGCCGGCGGCACTGGCCACCGTCCAGCCCAATCAGCGCGGCAAGAAAGACGGCCAGGGCATTTACAAATGGGAGAACGGCAAGGCGGTCAAGACCTTGCCTGGCGCCAGCTACAAGCCGCCCGAAGACCTGGAGGATCGACTGATCCTGCCGCTGCTCAACGAGGCGGTGGCCTGCCTGCACGCCGGCGTGGTGAGCGACGCCGACCTGCTCGACGCCGGCGTGATCTTCGGCACCGGCTTCGCGCCGTTCCGGGGCGGCCCGATCCAGCACATCCGCACCGTCGGCGCCGACGCGCTGCTGGAGCGGCTCAAGGCGCTGCAAGCGAAATACGGTGAGCGCTTCGCGCCCAGACCCGGTTGGGACGCCGCCGTGCTGCGCGAACCCATCGAATGAGCGCGGCTTGAACTGACTGCGGCAGTGTTGTCGCGAACATGGAGACCTTCGCGATTCCCGTGGAACGGGGCTTGCCTGACGCACCACCGCAGTGCAGCCTGTCGGGATGAAAATCCCGTGCATGCAGGCATCGGACCCAACCCGGCCGGCTGCGCCGTGGTGGCTCCATTTGCCGGTGCCCCCCGCAGCCGAGGGATACCCGGAAGCGGCGGCAGGCGGGAACATCACGCCATGACCGCGATCCCCGCCCGCGCACTGCTGCTGGAAGACCTGCCCGAGGTTGCGGACTGGCTGACCGCGCTGCTCGCGCAGCGCTTTCCCGGGATCCACGTCGATCACGCAGCGACGTTGGGCGAGGCCAGACGCTTGCTCGATTCCGACATCCAGCCGCAGCTGGCGCTGGTCGATCTCGGCCTGCCCGACGGTGACGGCACCGCGCTGATCCGCCCGCTGGCGCAGCGCTGCCCCGGTTGCACCATCGTCGTGACGACCCTGTTCGGCGACGACGCCCACGTGTTCCCGGCGCTGCGCGCCGGTGCCCACGGCTACCTGCTCAAGGACCAGCCGGAGGAGCGCCTTGCCGCAGCGCTCGACGGCATCCTGCGCGGCGAGCCGCCGCTTTCGCCGGCAATCGCCAAGCGCCTGCTGCGCGCCTTCCAGCCGATGGATCCCGACCCCTCGCCCGGTGCGGAAACCCTCACCGCCCGCGAGCGCGAAGTGCTGGTGCTGGTCAGCAAGGGCTGCCGGTTGCCGGAGCTGGCCGAGAAGCTCGAAATCAGCCGCCACACCGTTTCCGACCATCTCAAGTCGATCTACCGCAAGCTCAACGTCAACAGCCGCGCCGAAGCCACGCTGGAAGCCGCGCGACTGGGGCTGGTGCAGATCTAGCCCGCCACCCATTCCAAGGTTTCGCGCGCCAGGGAGGGTGCGCACCCGGTTCCGGAGGATGACCGCCACGACATGTCCACCGAACCGCCCGTGCCTCAGACGTTGCCGAGCAAAGCCGGCTCCACGCCCTGGCTGCCACGCATTGCCTCGGTGCTGGCCACCGCCTTGCTGGCGACGCCGCTTGCCGGCGCGGTCGGCGGTGCGATCCTGTTCGGCGCGCTGTGGATGGCGCAGCCCGGGGACGCCACGTCCGTCCTGCTGCTGGGGTTCGTGTTCTACGGCGCGCTGTTCGGCAGCATGCTGGCCTGGCAGGTGACCTTGCTGATCCTGCCCGTACTCGCCCTTGCGGTGCATGTCTGGCGGCCCCGCCTGCGTTGGTTGTTGCCGCTGGCCGGGTTGGTCTCCGGCGCACTGCGTTTCAAGGACGAGGTCCCTGGCGTATTCCACGATTCCTGGGCCGGCGGTCCCAACCTCGGTCAAGCCATGCTGCTTGCGGGTGCCGCCGGCGGCCTGATTGCCGGTCTGCTGCTGGCGGTTTTCCCGCACAGATTGGCCCCTCGTGCATTCCAACCCCGACCCTGAGCAATGTCCGGTCTCCATTCGACCCTCCACGACATGTTCGCCATTTCGGAGAACATGACTGCCCGTAACGGCACGCCACGTGCCGACACGCGCGCACCGGCACGGGTATTCCTGCCCGACATGGGGATGCCGCTCTGGTATGGACAACTGCGCGACCGCAAGTCCCGCCGCGACGACGTCGGAATTCCGGCCGGACTGTTCCGACACATTGCCTGCGGGCCATAACCCCATGCCCTTGTCATTCGGCCTGTTCGCACTGCCACTGCTGCTGATGGGTCTGGGGCAGTTGCTGATGCTGTTGCCGGAACGCCTGCTGCGCGGCATCGCCGGGGCACGCGGGCCACTCGCCATCGCGATGCTGCCGTTCGCGCTGGGATTGACGCTTCTGGGACTGCTGCTGGCCTGCCAACAGGGAAGTGACATCTGGCACGCCCGACAAACGCAGCGCTGGGCAACGGTATCGGCACGGATCGAATCCAGTCGACTGGTCGAAACCATGCAGCCACGCTCCAGCCAGCCCGCATGGCGTCCGGACGTGACATACGTTTACCGATTCGACAATCGTCTCCACCGCGGCCACCGCATCGCCTTCAGCCCTACCGCCAGCGGCGATCGCGAAGGCACCACGCGTTGGCTGCGGGCGCACTATCCCCCCGGTGCCCAAGTGCAGGTCTTCGTCAATCCATCAGCACCCTCCGAGGCTGTACTCGAAGCCGGTGGCTCAGCGTGGTCGTGGTGGTTCGTCGGGATTGGCCTTGTACTGGCCGGCAGCGGAGCCTGGCTACTGCGCAGCGCGTGGCGCCCCTACCCTACCGATCTGCCTCGAAATGGCCGGAAGAGCGAAAAGACGAACCCGTACGATCAACATCGCTGACGGGCAGCATTGGCGACCTCGATGTGCTCACGGGAAAGCTTTCACGCAAGCACGTCCGGATGCCTCCAGACCTACGCCGACATGGCAGATTCTTCATACGTTTTGTGAGACCTCATCTCAAACCGCTTCCACCGCCTTCGCATGCACGCCTGCCACCGCGCGACCCGACGGGTCGGCCATCGCCTCGAAGCTGGCGTCCCACGCAATCGCCGCCGGTGACGAGCAGGCGATCGACTTGCCCCCCGGCACCGTCTCCGCAGCAGCCGTGCCCGGATACAGGCGCTCGAACAGCGTGCGGTAGAAATACGCTTCCTTGGTCTGCGGCGGATTCACCAGAAAACGCTTGTCGGCGGCGGCCAGTTCACGGTCGGACACCTGCGCCTCGGCGTGCGCCTTCAGGCCGTCGATCCAGCCATAGCCCACGCCGTCGCTGAACTGCTCCTTCTGTCGCCACAGGATTTCCTTTGGCAGATAGCCATCGAACGCCGCGCGCAGCACGCCCTTCTCCATCCGCTGCGGGCCGGCGCTGCCCTTGTCCACCATCTTGAATTTGGCATCCATGCGCATCGCCACGTCCAGAAACTCGCGATCCAGGAACGGCACGCGCGGCTCCACGCCCCAGGCCATCATCGATTTGTTGGCGCGCAGGCAGTCGTAGTTGCACAGCGCGTCGATCTTGCGCACCAGTTCCTCGTGGAACGCGCGCGCGTCCGGCGCCTTGTGGAAATACAGGTAGCCGCCGAATATCTCGTCGCTGCCCTCGCCGGACAGCACCATCTTCACCCCCATCGCCTTGATCCGCCGCGCCAGCAGGAACATCGGCGTGGAGGCGCGGATGGTCGTCACGTCGTAGGTTTCGATGTGGCGGATCACCTCCGGCAGCGCGTCGAGTCCTTCCTCGAAGGTGTACTCGAACCCGTGATGCACCGTGCCCAGCATTTCCGCGGCCACCTGCGCCGCCGCCAGGTCCGGCGAGCCCTTCAGGCCAATGGCGAAGCTGTGCAGGCGCGGCCACCACGCCTCGCTGGCGTCGCCATCCTCGATCCGGTTGCGCGCATAGCGCGCCGCCACGGCGGCGACCAGCGAGGAATCCAGGCCGCCCGAGAGCAGCACGCCATAGGGCACGTCGGTCATCAGCTGGCGATGCACGGCAGCCTCGAACGCCTCGCGCAATTCCTGCGCAGGCACCTCCACGCCGGCCACGGCGTCGTAGTCGCGCCACGGGCGTTGGTAGTACCGCGTCAGCTCCCCGGTGGCGCTGTCGAACCAGTGCCCCGGCGGGAACTGCGCCACGTCCTTGCAGTCCTCGGCCAGCGCCTTCATTTCCGAAGCCACCCGCAGCCGTCCCTGCGCATCGTGGCCCCAGTACAGCGGCACCACGCCGATGGGATCGCGGGCAATCAGGGCACGGCCGGTGCCCTTGTCCCACAGTGCGAAGGCGAAGATGCCGTTGAGGCGGTTGAGGAAGCTGTCCGGGCTGTCCTCGCGGTACAGCGCATTGATGACCTCGCAGTCCGATTCGGTCTGGAAGGCGTAGGGCTGCCGCAAGGCTTTCTTCAGCGCGCGATGGTTGTAGATCTCGCCGTTCACCGCCAGCGCCAGTTGCCCGTCATCCGAGAGCAGCGGCTGCGAACCGCCCGCAGGATCGACGATGGCCAAGCGTTCGTGTACCAAAATTGCGCCCTCATCCAAATACACCCCACTCCAGTCCGGCCCACGGTGGCGCTGACGGGCGGAGCGCTCCAGCGCCTCACGGCGCAACTGCTGGCTTTCATCACGCGATTGCAGGTCAAAAATTCCGAAGATCGAACACATGGTGGGCTCCTGAAACCGGATGTCGCATAACGAAAAAGCCCGCGCCTTGCGGCGCGGGCTTGGTGGGATTCGGCTGTCTCGCTTGCCTAGGCGCAGGCCCGCAGCCGCGCACGCGTTGTCGCCGCGCGGTTATTGCGGTTTCCGTTGCCAAACGGTGAGAAAATTTCTCCCATGGCTTGATCCTGCAACAAGTTCTTGCCATTTTGCAAGTCCCCGCGCATCGTCCATGCGCCCCCGAATCCGGAGAATCGATGCGCAAATGGCTCTGGCGCTTGACGCTGGCCTCGTTCGTGGTGCTGGTGCTCATCGCGCTGGCCTACGTCGGCGCATTGCGGCTGCTGCGCGGAAGCTTGGCACAGCTTGACGGGCGACGGGAGCTGCCGGGCCTCAGCGCACCGGCGACCATCAGCCGCGACATCAACGGCACGGTCACCATCGATGCCGCCAGCGAAGCGGACGCCATGCGCGCGCTTGGGTTCGTGCACGCGCAGGAGCGCTATTTCGAGATGGACCTGATGCGGCGCAGCGCCGCAGGCGAGCTGGCCGAGCTGGTCGGCGACGCCGCACTCGCGACCGACAAGCGGCACCGCGTCCACAGACTGCGCGCCCGGGTCGAAGCCGGCATGGCATCCATCGTGGGCGAGAAGGGCGCCGTGCTCGACGCCTATGTCAATGGCGTCAACGCGGGCCTCGACGCCCTGCGCGCCCGGCCCTGGCCCTACCTGCTCCTGCGCCAGTCTCCCCTGCACTGGCGCGCCGAGGACTCGCCGCTGGTCGCCTATGCGATGTATTTCGACCTGCAGGGCGGCGAGGACGCCGACGCGCTGGCGCTCTGGCGGATGCGCCCTTATCTGCCGAAGGAAATCTACGCCCTGCTGACGCGCGACGGCAGCCGCTGGGATGCGCCCCTGCAGGGCGCTCCGCGCGGCGATGCGGCGCTGCCCGAGGCGTATGAGGTGCAGTTGGGAAGCCTGCCGGCAGCCACCGGCCTGCCTGCCCGGACAGAACCGGCAGGGGCACCCGGCAGCAACCAGTTCGCTGTGGCCGGTCCGCTGACCCGGGACCGCCGCGCCCTGCTCGCCAACGACATGCACCTGACCCTGCGTGCGCCCAACATCTGGTTTCGTGCGCGCCTGCGCTATCCCGACCCGGCCGCACCGGGCGGCAAGGTCGACGTCCAGGGACTGACCCTGCCCGGACTGCCGCTCGTGGTCGCCGGCAGCAACGGGCATATCGCCTGGGGCTTCACCAACAGCTACGTCGACACCATGGACTGGAAGGTGGAAACGCCATGCGACACGCGTCGCACGGACGGCTGCGCCTCCCTGTCCAGCCATCTGGAAATGATCGAAGTGGCGAACGGGAAGCTCGCCGCGGTCGAAGTCCAGGAGACCGAATGGGGCCCCGTCCTGGCGACCCTGCCCGACGGCCGCGTGCTGACCCTGCGCTGGGTGGCGCACCTGCCCGGAGCGGTCAATCTCGGGCTGGGCCGGTTAGCGACCGCCGCCGACGTCGATGCCGCCCTGGCCATGGCCGACGACATCGCCCTGCCCACCCAGAACCTGATGCTGGCAGACTCCAAGGGCGGGATCGCCTGGCGCCTGCTGGGCCCGATCCCGCAGCGGGCGGAGAC
>NZ_JAMQHN010000012.1 GCF_025993755.1 Thermomonas sp.
TCGGCACGACGTAGTCCACGCCGTTGAGGGTATGGGTGGCCCATCCGTCGAATGCGTAGTAAGTACGTTCGTCGAGCAAGCCGCCGGCCTGCTTGATGTTGATGACGTTGGCCACTGGCAGAAAGTAGCGGCCGATGTTGCCGAACAGCTTCATCGTCTGGTCCCCGCGGACGTCCCAGGAGAACCCGAACCGCGGGGCGATCTGGCTCTTCATCCGGATGTAGCTGTTGCCGGCGGCGTCCTTGTTGTCGAAGCTGTCGTTGCGCAGGCCGAGGTTGAGCACGAGGTTGGGCGTGATCTGCCAGTTGTCCTCGATGTAGAAGGCGGAGTTGGTGGTGGTGAAGACCCCTGATATCTCGTAGCGGCGGGCGCGGACGTAGGCGTCGTAGCCGGCCGGCACGACGCCGCCGTTCTCGATGGTGGCGCCCGGGGTGGTGTCGTACAGGCTGTAATAGAACGCGCCGGGTCCGGCATAGTGGCGGGCGTAGTCCGACGTGTTGCGCTCGTGGTCGAAGCCGAAGCGCAACAGGTGATTTCCGAGTGTCCACTCGAAGTCGATTCGCGATTGCCGGCGCACGTCCTCGCGCTGGTACACGGTTGAATTCGACGTGCAGCCGATCGGCAGGCCCGGATCGTGGATTGCCAGGAAGGCATTGGTGGCAGAAATGTAATTGCAGTCGATGTCGAGCTGGGAACGGTTGAAGGCCTGGCGCGTGTTGCGGCCCGTCATGATCTTCATCGACAGGGCGTTGGTGAGATAGCTGGTCCAGGTCAACGCCCAGTTCTGGCCGCCGCTGTCGCCGAAGACCTTGTTGGTCAGCTGGCCGGTGGTGTCGGTCGCGAAGTCGTAGTCGTAGACGCTGCCGGTGCCCTTGGCCTTGTCGGAGAACGCCATCAGCTGGAGGGAGTTGCTGTCGTTGATGTACCAGTCCAGGTTCACTCCCCAGAAGCCGTTGTTGCCACGGTGGTGGGTCATGATCGATCCGGTGTTGTCGGTGTTCCACGGGGTCGACAGCTGTTGTTCGTACATCGCGAAAATGAACAGTCGATCCCGAACCAGCGGCCCGGATGCCCATACGTTGGTCTTGAGCAGCGCGTCGCTGTCGCGGCTGGCGGTGATGTAGCGGTAGCCCGTGTCGTCGTAGCGGTCGTGCGCCGACGAATGCCAGCGCCGCGGCTCCCAGGTCACTTCGATGCCGCCGTGCAGCTCGTTGGTGCCTGAACGTGCCACCGCATTGATCACGCCGCCGGTGGTGCGCCCGAATTCCACCGAATAGCCGCCGGTCTTGACCTGGAACTCCTGATAGAACGCATATGGGGCTTCGGAAAATCCGTTGCGGTTGTAGAAATCGGTGACGTTCAGGCCGTTGATGTATATCGCGTTTTCCGCGATCGAAGAGCCGCCGAACGAGATGCCGCCGAAGGCGGCATTGCCCTTCACCACGCCGGGAGCCAGCAGGGCGACCGAGCCGACGCTGTGGTCCACCGGCAATCGGGTCAGTTCGTCACGGGTCAGGTTGGTGGCCGATTCGGTGGAGGTCACGTCGATCGTCGCCGCGCTGGCGCCGGTGACGACCACGGAGTCGAGCATGGTCGCACCGCTGCCGACGAAATCGACGGTCGTGGTGGCGCCAAGGCTGACGGTCGCGGCCCGGGTGTCGGAGGAGCCGTCGATGCTGACCCGGTACTCGCCGATCGGCAGGAACGGAATGCGGTAGCTGCCGTTGGCGTCGGCGGTCACGGTTCGGGTCAGGCCGGTTGCCGGGCTGACGATCGTGATCGTCGCCCCCGGCGCGGCGCGGCCCGCTACGGAACCATCGTTGTTGGCCGCCTGTGCCGTAGACACCGCGAATACGGACAGGCCAAGGGCGAGCGCCGTGGCGAGAAGCGTGCGGCGGAAGGCGTGGTTGCGGGTCATGCTCGATCTCCCCATCGATACAAGTTGGTTGGTGGTTGGTTCAGTGGCTGGATTGGCGATTCGGCGCTGGCAGGATTTCCCAGTCGAAGCGGTAATTCATCTGGTCGAAATAGAGGTTGCCGCCATCCCATTCCGCTTCGCCTCTCTGCGAGTCCACGGTGTCGGAACGGAAATGCTGCTTGCGCGGCACGAAGGCGCGACCGAAATCGGAATTGAAGGCGATCCGCCAGTTGTCGAGACCTCCGAGGTAGAACCAGCGCAGCGACTCGTCGCCCGCCCGGTTCCCGTGCAACTGCCCGGTGGTGACGTCCATCGGCACCCAGCCCCACGGCGGCAGATAGACGAAGCCCCAGTCGTGGATGTTGTCGAAGCCGGAGCCGTCGTCCGAGAACACCATCCCGGACTGCCAGCGGGCCGGGATCCCGTTCATGCGCAGCAGGGTGATCAGGAGCAGGGTCTGCTGTCCGCAGTCGGCGTGGCCGGCGTGCAGCGCGTAGTCGCTGATGTTGGAGATCGTCGAATACTCGCGCGCGCCGGCCCAGGGAATGGCGTCGACGGCGGCGAACAGCTTCTGCGCGATCCGGTAGGGGTTGGTTTCGTCGCCGACGATGCGCGCGGAAAATTCGCGCATGGCCGGAGTGAATACGACGTGCGGGGGGCGTTCTTCGACGTAGGGCGCGAGCTCCGGAGTCAGGGCGATGGGCTCGGCGCGGGCGGGATCCAGGATGTGATCCTGGGCGAACAGCGTCAGCTCGTAAGTGACGGAGAACTCCGTCGGTTGGCCGGCCATGGCGGCGCTTTCGAGATATACCGTTCGCTGCGGGACGTACTCCGGCGCGATCGCGTGGCGCTCGGGAGTGCTGGCAACGTAGCGGATGGCTTCCTGCTGGCCCGGGATCGCGAGCGGGTAGGGGATCCAGGCGCGGACGGTCTTGCCGGCCGGCACCGCGTCGGCATCGATGGTGAGAGTTTGCGTCATGCGCAGCCGGATGGGCAGCACGCTCGCGTTTCCGCTGGCCTGGGCAGCTGCGCGAATGGCACGATGCAGGTCGTGCAGGGTTTCCAGCGGGCCGTCGGCGAACGGCACCGGATCGGCCCGACGTGCCCGCGCCTCCGGGCTGAGGCGGATCAGGTTGCCGGCATCGCGGTTGAAGTAACGGACGGCGCCGTCGATGGTCATTCGCTCGAACAGGCCTTCACGATCCCATCGGTCGAATTCCTCCGGGGTCAGATCCGGGATCAACGTGCGCACGCGCGCGGCCAGTGCCTGCTTGTCGAGGGAGAAATCGAGACGGATGCGGCGCATGCGTTCGCGCTGGAACAACAGAGCCTGTCGCTGCCGTGCATCGGTTCCGGGTTTGGCAAGTGCGGCATCGATCGCGGCATTGGCGGCGTCGAAGTCTCCGCGGTCGATCATCTCGACCAGGGCTGGCGGCGCAACGGGCGGCTGCGCGGAGGGCGCTTCACTGCCGATGGCGAGGGCGGGAAGCAGCAAGGCCGTGAGCACGCAGAGCGCGCCGATTCGCGCGCGCGTCCTCTCGCCTGGATCGGCATCTGCTGTCACTATGGTCACCTCCCCGCCGCGACAGACCCTCGGAGATTTTTTAGCACGCAGCGTGTCGAGAGTCAATAAATTATGCGGAAAGAAATTTAATAAATAATGGACTATTCCTTTTTGCGCGAGATTGCGGTTTCATTGTCGCCATTCCTCCGGCTGCGGGATCCGCTGTGATCGACACGGTCTGGCCCTATCTGGCGCTGATGCTGCTGATTGCCGGCGCGTTCCCGGCGCTGGAGCGGCGCACCGGCTGGAAGCTGTTCACGGTGCTCCCGCCGATCGTGCTGGTGTAT
Source organism: Thermomonas sp. (assembly GCF_025993755.1). Classification (GTDB taxonomy): domain Bacteria; phylum Pseudomonadota; class Gammaproteobacteria; order Xanthomonadales; family Xanthomonadaceae; genus Thermomonas. Next base: position 3,770 of record NZ_JAMQHN010000012.1, read on the forward strand.
CTGTCGATCACCGCACTGGCGGTGGCGGGGCTGTGGACGATCAGCCCGCAGATCAAGGAAGCGCAGGGCACGCTGGTCGCGCGCGGGGTTCCCGCGCTGTTGTTCCTGCTGATGGTCAATTGCGATTTGCGCGCGATCTTCCGGCTTGGGCCGCGCGTGCTGGGCGTGTTCGTGTCCACCACCTTCAGCCTGTTCGTCGCATTTGTCGTCGTGTTCCTGCTGTTCCGCCCGTGGCTGGCGGGGAAGGCGTGGCAGCCGCTGGCGGCACTGTCGGGCAGCTGGGTGGGCGGCACCGCCAACCAGATCGCGGTCAAGGAGGCGATCGGCATGTCCGATGAGCTGCTGGGCATGTCGCTGCTGACCGACGCGCTCTGCTATTCGGTCTGGGTGGTGGTGCTGTTTTCGATCGCACGGCTGGCGCCGGCGTTCAACCGCTGGACGGGGGCGAAGAACTCCGGCGACTTGCCGCAGGTCGAGACCCGCGCTTCCGGGCCGCTGCATTGGGACGGTGTGCTGCTGTGGCTCGGTTTTGCGCTGGCGGTGGCGCTGCTGTCCCGGGAACTGGCCGACTTGCTGCCCGCAACCGGCGTCATCGGCGCGACCACCTGGGCCATCCTGCTGGCCACGGGCTTCGGCCTGATGGTGGCGCATACGTCGCTGGCGCGGTCTCCCGGCGCCAGCCAGGTGTCGTCGGCCCTGCTGATCCTGGTGGTGGCCATACTCGCCTCACAGAGCAATTTCAAAGGCATCGCCTCGGCGCCGATGTATGTCCTCGCGGGTGCCTGCATCCTGGCGATCCACGCGCTGGTGCTGGCCGTTCTTGCCAGAATCTTCCACTTCGACCTGTATCTTTGCGGCATCTCCTCGCTGGCGCACGTTGGCGGCGTGGCGGCAACGCCGGTGCTGGCGGCGAGCTATGCCAAGCCGCTGGTTCCGGTCGGCATCCTGCTGGCCCTGCTGGGCTACATCCTCGGGACGGGATTCGGTCTGATGATGGCGGCCATCATGTCGGCGTTGGCTCTGCCGGGGCCGTGAAGCGTAATGGAGTGCAAACCCATGCATGTTGCCCTGTTGTCACGTGCGCTGCTGATCCTGGCCCTTGCCGCGGGGCAGATTTCCGCAGTCCGGGCCGCGGAACGGACGGCCGGGACGCTGCCGCTTCCCGCTTCCGGCGTGCTGGGCGTGGAGGATGCGCAGCTTGTGCCGGACTTCTGGATTGCCCGGCTGGAGCATCCCGACGCGCCGGTATTGACGCCTGCGGAAATCCGGGAGGCCAACGCGCGCCTGCTGCGTCTGGAGCCATCGCTGCACGACCTTGCCGCGCTGCCGCGAACCCTGCCGCGACGGACCGTCCTGGGCTGGATCGATGGCGTCTCCGCCGCGCCGCGTGGCCCGCTGTTCAATGCCGAGGGGCAGCGTTATGCGGACGTGACGATCGCCGGCTGGCGCCAATCGCTGGCGCTGGAGAGGATTCCGGAGCAGGTGACGCCGCGTTTTGGCCTGATCGTCGAACGTGCGCCGCTGCGGGCGTTCCCCACCGAACTGCGTGCGTTCGATGAACCGGGCGATGTCGACATCGACCGGTTCCAGGAAACTGCGGAATTTCCCGGTACGCCGGTCGCTGTCGTGCATGAATCCGCCGACGGACGCTGGCTGTTCGTGCTCAGCCCGCGTTATGCGGCGTGGGTGCAGCGCGATCTGGTCGCACTTGGAACGCGCGCCGAGGTGCTCGACTACGCGTCCCGCGCGCCATTCCGGGTGGTGACCGGTGCGCGCGTGGAATCGGTGTATACGCCGGAGGCTCCGCAGGTATCGCGCCGTGAGTTCGACATGACCACGCGCCTGCCGCTCGCTTCCGGGCTCGCCCCGGATCGGCCGGTGAACGGGCAGACGGCCCAGGCAGCTTGGCCCGTGGTTCTGCCGGTTCGCGGCGAGGAAGGCGCGCTGGCGTTCAAGACCGCGCTGATGCAGAAGAATGCGGATACCGCCGACGGCTATCTTCCGCTGACGCGCGCCAACCTGATCCGGCAGGCGTTCAAGTTCCTCGGCGAGCGCTACGGCTGGGGCCACGACTACGATGGCCGCGACTGCTCGGGGTTCGTTTCGGAAGTGTACGCAAGCATGGGCGTGCTGCTGCCGCGCAATACCAGCCGGCAGGCGATCAGCCCGGGACTTGAGCATCGACTGTTTGGCCCCGCGGATTCGCACGCGGACCGCGTTGCCGCGGCCATGGCGCTTCGGGTTGGCGATCTGGTCTATATCCCGGGCCATGTGATGCTGGTGATCGGCAACCTGCACGGCCAGCCCTATGTCATCCACGACGTGTCCGGAATGCGCTATCGACGCGACGACGGGACGACGGCCGACGTCAAGTTGAACGCGGTATCCGTCACGCCCCTGCTGCCGATGCTTTACGGAGAGAGCGACACTTTCGTCGATCACATGACCAGCATCGTGCGCATCCGCCGCTGACCTGAACATGCAGAAAACCATCTCAATGAAAGGACCCAGATGAAAATCACGGACATCCGCTTCGGCATGCTGCGCGTGCCGCTCAAGACGCCGTTCAAGACGGCTCTGCGTACGGTGGAAGTCGTCGAGGATGTGGTCGTCATGATCGACACCGACGACGGCCGCATCGGCTACGGCGAAGCGCCGGCGACGGCGGTCATCACCGGCGACACCCACGGTTCGATCATCGACGCGATCCGGCATTACATCGCGCCGCGGCTGGTCGGGCAGGACGTGTCCGAGCTCAACCGCATCACACAGCTGATCCAGTCCTCGGTCGAGAAGAACACCAGCGCCAAGGCGGCGGTCGAAATCGCGGTCTACGACCTCTGGGGGCAGCTCTACGGGGCGCCGCTGTACAAGCTCCTTGGCGGCGGAGACCCGGTGATCACCACCGACATCACCATCAGCGTGGACTACATCGACAAGATGGTGGCCGATTCCCTGCGCGCGGTGGAGCGCGGCTTCGAGTCGCTCAAGATCAAGGTCGGCAAGGACATCGGGGTGGACATCGAACGGGTCAAGGCGATCCACGCGGCGGTGGACGGGCGCGCGCTGCTGCGTCTGGACGCCAACCAGGGCTGGACCGCGAAGCAGGCGGTCCACGCGCTGAACACGCTGGAGAGTGCCGGGGTGAAGCTTGAGCTTGTCGAACAACCGGTCAAGGCGCGCGACATCGAGGGCATGCGCTACGTCACCGAGCGGGTGCACACGCCGGTGATGGCCGACGAGAGCGTGTTCGGCCCGCTGGAGGTGCTGGATCTGATCCGGATGCGCGCGGCCGACATCATCAACATCAAGCTGATGAAGACCGGCGGCATTTCCAACGCGATCCGCACCGCCGACATCGCCGCACTGCACGGCGTCGAGTGCATGATGGGTTGCATGCTGGAAACCTCGATCAGCGTGTCGGCCGCGGTCCACGTCGCCGTCGCCAAGTCCAGCGTGATCACGCGGGTCGACCTCGACGGGCCGTCCCTGTGCCTCACAAATCCGGTCGCCGGCGGGGTAATCTTCAACGAATCGGAAATTTCCGTGACGGATGCGCCGGGTCTCGGGATCCGGGAAATCCACGGACTCAAGGAGATCCACGCGTGATGTCGCCCTTGGTCAAGATCCGATCGGAGCGCGACCAGATGTCCGCCGTGGAGCGGCGGATTGCCGATTTCATCCTCGAGAACTCCCACCTGCTGCGGGATTATTCCTCCCAGCAGCTGGCCAACGCGCTCGGCATCAGCCAGTCGAGCGTCGTGAAGTTCACCCAGAAACTCGGTTTCAAGGGCTATCCGGATCTCAAGTATTCGATCGGCGAGGCCATTGCCCGCAGCGGCGACGAGGCTGGATCAACGGTGGAGGGGAGCGGGCGGGCCACGATCGGAAATGCGGCGCAGCTCTGGCAGCGCAAATCCGAAGCCGAGGAGGCGACCCGGCTGATCAATCCGCCCGATTCGGTGCAATCGGCAGCGCGCACGATCGACAAATCCGGGCGCAACGGCAGGGTGTTCCTCATAGGCCTGGGCGAAGACGACATCTACGCACGCGGCTTCGCAATGCGGTTGTCCTTGCTTGGCATCCTCACCGTGCACAACTTCGATACGGCCCGCATGACGGCCAATGCCTCGGCGGCCGGGTCCGGCGATGTGCTGGTGGTGTTCTCGGAACACGGCAATCATCCGGCGCTGACCAAGATCGCACGCTACTTTCGCGAGCGCCGGGGGCTGGTCATCAGCGTCACCCGCCACAGCGCCAATCCCCTGCGTGCCATCGCCGACCAGGCCCTGCTCGTGTCGGCGCACGATGAATTGGCCTACGTGCAGCCGCTGCTCTACCAGTCGGCGCTGCAGCACCTTCTGGATCGCATTTTCATTGCATTGTGCGAAATGAACGACCAGCGCCAGGCGCTGTTGCTGGCCAACCTCGAGCGCATCCAGCAGATGCTGGAACCATGAGTGCGGCTGCCGCCGTGGCGCGGTCGGGTTTGTTTGCGTGGATGGCGCCGACCGCATGGGCCGTTGCAGTGGCTGGATTTTGCGCGACCGCTGCACGGGCAGGCGATGCGCCGATACTGTCGCCTGTCACGACCATGCAGGAAGCGGACCTGGTCGATATCCGATCCCGCATTCCGGACATCGATCTGGACATCCGGTATGCCGGCAACCACAATTTCGTCGGCGTCCCGGTCGAAGGCTATGGCGCGCCGCAGTGCTGGCTCAAGCCCGAAGCGGCCGATGCGCTTGCGCGGGTTGAAGCGGCGCTGCGTGTCCACCGTTTTCGTCTGCGGGTCTTCGACTGCTACCGTCCGGCCCGTGCCGTCGCGCAGTTCGTTCGCTGGATGGCCGACCCGGCCGATCTCCGGACGAAGGACGAGTTCTATCCCGACCTCGACAAGTCCCAACTCGCCGGTACGTACATCGCCCCCGTCTCCGGCCACAGCAGAGGGGCGACCGTCGATCTCACCTTGCTGCAGTGCGATGCGCAAGGCGCCGGTTGCTCTCCTCTCGACATGGGTACGGAGTTCGATTTCTTCGGACCGCGCGCGCACACCGATTCGCCCGACGTGGCTTCCGCGCAGAGAGCGCATCGCCACCTGCTGCGATCTGCCATGCAAGCGCAGGGTTTCGTCAACCTGCCGGAAGAATGGTGGCACTACCGGCTGGAACCCGAGCCCTCGCCGCGGACGTATTACGACGTCCCCATCGCGACGCCTTGAACCGGCAGTGTGGTTCCCGCGCATAATGCCGGGATGCCACGATTCCTTGCATGGATTGCGTTCCTCGGCGCCGCGCTGGCGTTTCCCCAGGCAGGGGCCAACTGCATTCCGGTGACGGTGGAAGCGCCGCTGGCGCTGCCGCGCGCGCAGGGTGGTCTGGCTCCCGGCTGCATCGTCTATCACCGCGCGCCGGCCACGCTGCAAGGCGAGGCCGCACAGGTGCTGGTGCTGGGCGATCCGCAGGTGAAGTCGGAAATGGACGTCGGTTATTTCCGGCGCGACATCGTCGAGCCCATGTTGGGCCGGCAGGCGGCGTCTCTGGGCATCGTGCTCGGCGATCTGGTCGACGATGCGCCGCATCTGTATCCGCAGCTCAAGGCGTTGCTGGATCGGCATGGCGTTTCATGGCTGTATGCCCCGGGGAACCACGACGTCGATCCCGGCGCCGCCGGTGATGACGGGTCGCTCACGCACTTCCATCGCGCCATCGGGCCCGACACGTTCGCCCGCGAAACCGCGTTGGCGAATTTCGTGGTGCTGGACGATGTGGTCGTTCTGCCGAATCAATCGCCGGCCTACGTCGGCGGCCTGCGCGAGGAGCAATTCGAGTTCCTCGAACGATGGCTCCCGACGCTGCCGAAAGACAAGCTGCTGGTGCTGGCGTTGCACATCCCGTTGTTCGAAACGGGGACCCGCGACAGCTTCCGCGGTGCCGATCGCGTGCGGCTGTTTTCCCTGCTCAAGGATTTCCCGCACCTGCTGGTGCTCAGTGCACATACCCACATCCAGCAGCAGCGGTTCCATTCTGCCGCTGACGGCTGGCGCGGCCCGCGGCCGCTGCACGAATTCAACGTCGGCGCCGCCTGTGGCGCTTTCTGGTCGGGCGTGAAGGATGCGCAGGGCATTCCTGCGGCGACCATGGCCGACGGTACGCCCAACGGCTACGCCGTTCTCACCGTGAGCGAGGGCGGCGACTACGCGCTGTCATGGCACGCGGCGCGCGATGCCAGCGACGGCCAGATTGGCCTGCACGCGCCGAAGGTGCTGCGACGGGGCGCCTACCCGGCATGGGGCGTGTTCGCCAACGTCTACATGGGCGACGACGATACCCGCGTGGAATACCGTGTGGACGATGGCCCGTGGCAGCCGATGCGCAAGGTGCTTCAGCCGGATCCGGCGCTGCTGGCGGAGAACGTGCGCGACGACGAAGCACCGTCGTTGCGCGGCTACGATCGCTCGCCCGAGGCCAAGCCGTCGCCGCACCTGTGGCGCGGCGCATTGCCGACCACGCCGACGGCCGGCGAACACCGCATCGACGTCCGCGCATTCGACCGCTGGCGCGGCGAGGTGGACGCCAGCACGACGTATCGGTTGATGGATACCAAGGAAGACCCTTCGGCGCTGCTGCCGTTGCGCTCGCGGGCGGCGCTGGAGAAATACCTCACGTCAAACGCGGGCCACTCCACGCCACTCGATCTGCTGCCGCAGCTGGCGCGCGCCCGCTTCCTGTCCAGCCTGCGTTTTGGCGCGAAGGGACTGGGCGGATTCGATACCGACGATCTGGCAACCGAGCTGACGCCCGTTGAGGTCGAGCGTGTCCTGGCGCTGTTCGATGCCGCCGATTACGCGAAGATGGTGCCGTCGCGCAATCAGCTCGTACCGCCCCCGTGGCACGGCCATGCCGATGCGCCGGGGCGCGTCGAGGTCGGATTCGATGTGTTGTATCGACTGCAACGTGTCGACGACAAGGATGTCGATGCGCTGCGCCGACGTTTCGATGTGCTGTTCGGCGATCTGTCGCATCGGCCTGAGGCGCTGGAAGCGCTGTCCGAGCGCGAACTGGTGTATCTCCTGCGTGCCGTTGACCTGCTGCCGGATGGAATGCTGGATCCGCGCCGCATCGTCATCGACGAGATGCAGCGACGCGGCATCGCCCGGCCCGGCGATCTGCGACGGCTCTACGACGGTCTGTTGCTGGCGCGTCGTTTCGACAAGGCGACAGGCTTCGTCGCCGCACATCCACTGGCGGGCCTTCCCGCAGTGCCAGCCATCGTGGACGCCGTTGGAACGCAGGCGTCCGGGCCCACGGTCTGGCGCATCAGCGCCGACGGCGCAACTCTGGTCCGCACGCCTTTCGACACGGCGGGAACGACCATCTTCGTCACCGCCGGCTGCCATTTCTCCGTCGATGCCGCCGAAGACATCACCCGCGATCCTTTGCTGGGTCCGGTGTTCGCCCGACACGCGCACTGGCTGATGCTGCCGCCTGGGCGCGAGGATCTGGATGCCGTGCGCGACTGGAACCGGCGTTTCCCGGCGGCGCAGGCGGAGCTGATCCACACCAGTGAAGAATGGACGCTGCTTCCCGCAGACTGGCCGATGCCGGGCTTTTACATCGTTCGGGATGGCAAGGTGGTCGAACACATCGTCGGCTGGCCGCGCGATCCCACCGACAACCGAAAGCCCCTGATCGACGCACTGACGCGTGCCGGGTTGCTGGAGACGCGGTAGGCCTCAACGCGGCCTGTTGGCGCGGCTGCACTCATGCAGGGATGGCGATGTCAGCGAAGGATTCGGCGCGCACATGTCCGTTGGACGCTGCGCCGAGGCGTGGCTGCGGATAGTCCTCGCGGCGGTCCAGCAGCACGGTGCGCAGGCCGGCGTCGCGGGCGGCGTCGAGCTCGGCCACCACGTCGGAAAGGAACAGGATGCGTGCGGGGGCTTGCCCGAGCCGGTCGGCGATGGCGCGGTAGCTGGCAGCCTCGCGCTTGCCGCCGACTTCGGTATCGAAGAAGCCGGAGAACAGCGGCGTCAGGTCGCCGGCGTCGGTGTGCGCGAACAGCAGTTTCTGCGCCGGCACCGAACCGGAGGAATACACCGCCAGCGCGTGTCCGCCGGCGCGCCAGGCGCGCAATGCGGGGGCGACGTCGGGATACAGCGGCGCGGTGAAGTCGCCGTCGCGGTAGCCGGAGTCCCAGATCATGCCCTGCAGCGCCTTCAGCGCGGTGTGCTTGCGATCCCGGTCGATCCAGCCCTGCAGCGTCTCCACGATCACCGCGTCCTGGCAGGCGCTGGCGGCAATCTCGATGGCCACCGCGTCCAGCCAGCGGCGCACCTCGGGCTCGTGCCCGTGTGTGCGCACGAAGCCGGGCAGCTTCGCCCGCGCATACGGGAACAGCACGTCCCTGACGAAGGAGATGCTGCTGGTTGTGCCTTCGATGTCGGTCAGTATCGTCGTCATTCGTAGCGCGGAAACTTCTGCGCGATGTCGCTGCCGGTGAAATGGCCGATCCAACCGTCCGGTTCGGTGAAGAAACGGATCGCCACGAAACTCGGCTCCGGCCCCATGTCGAACCAGTGGGTGGCGCCGTCCGGTACCGCGATCAGGTCGCCGGCTTCGCACAGCACCTCAAACACCTTGTCGCCCACGTGCAGCGAGAACAGTCCGGAACCGGCGACGAAGAAGCGCACTTCGTCTTCCTTGTGCGCGTGCTCGTCGAGGAATTTGGCGCGCATCGCCTCGCGGTTCGGGTTGTCGGGCGCGATGCTGACCACATCCACGCTGCGGAAGCCATTGGCCTCGACCAGTCGGTCGATGTCGGCGCGGTAGGCGGCCATGATCGCTTCGGGCGGATCGCCGGGGCGCACGGGCTGTGCGGCTTCCCACTGCTCGAAGGCGACGCCGATTCTTTCCAGTTCGGCGGCGATCGCGGCGCGGTCGGTGGTGCTCAGAATCGGCGCATCGGGCGCGTCGTGGTCGAAGATGCGGAGACGGCTCATCGGATGCTCCTCAACGCGAGCCCAGGCGGCGCATTTCCAGCTCGCAGCCAAGCATGAATTCGAAGGCGTCCAGATGCCGGCGCGCCTCGCTGATGTCGCGGCCCCAGGCGTACAGGCCGTGTCCGGCGATCAGGTAGCCCCAGCCGCCGGACGCGCCCAGTGCGGCATCGACGCTGGCGGTCAGGGCGTCCATGTCCTGCGAGTTCGGCACCACCGGCAGGTCCAGCGTGGTTTCGTGGGTGGTGTGCCCGCGCAGCGCCTTGAACAGTTCGTAGCCGCGCAGACGCACCCGGCCTTCGGCTTCGTAGAGCAATCCGGCGATGGTCTGGGTGGGCGAATGCGTGTGCAGCACCGCGCCGACGTCTGGGTAGCGTCGGTACAGATGGGTGTGCAGCGCGGCTTCGGCGGACGGGCGGTGGTGGGTGGCGACCGCATTGTTGGTCATGTCCACCACCATGATGTCGGCTTCGGTCAGGCGTCCCTTGTCCTTGCCGGAGATGGTGATCGCCGCATGGTTGGCGTCCATCCGGATCGAGAAATTCCCGGCGGTCGCCGGCGTCCAGCCGCGCGCGGCCAGTTCGCGGGTGTGGGAGATGATCTGCGCGGCGCAGCCGGCGTACAGGTTGTGGTCGAAAGCGGTCGTGGTCATCCGCGCATTCTAGGGCGTCCGGCCGACGTGCCACATGGCGGACGGTGCGGCCTTCATGCGACGTTGCCATGGGCGCCGGATCAGTGTGCGCCGGGCTGCTGGCCGTAGGTCTTGAACTTCTCGATGACCCGGGCCATCTCCTCCGGCGACAGGTTGCGGGTCGGGCCCAGCGTGCGCGCCAGCAGGTAGTGGCGGGCGAGATTTTCGACCTCGGTCGCCAGTGCGTAGGCGGCATCCAGCGTGTGACCGAGGGCGACCTGCCCGTGGTTGGCCAGCAGGCAGGCGCGCAGGCCGCCGTGCAGCGTGCGCAGGATGTGTTCCGACAGGGCATGGGTGCCGAAGGTGGCGTAGTCGGCGCAGGGGATGTGGTCGCTGCCGGCAATTGCGACCATGTAGTGGAAGGCCGGGATGCCTTCGCCCAGGCAGGCCAGCGCGGTAGCGTGCGGCGAATGGGCGTGGACCACCGCGCCCATGTTCGCGTGGCTGCGCAGCAGGTCGCAGTGGAAACGCCATTCGCTGGAGGGGAGCAGTTGCCCTTGTGGGCAGGTGCCGTCCAGTTCCAGGTACACGATGTCCTCGGGGCGCAGCGCGTCGTAGGCGCGGCCGGTGGGCGTGATCAGGAGCCCTTCGCCCCAGCGCAGGCTGGCGTTGCCCGAGCGGTTGAGCGACAGGCCGTCGGAATTCATCGAGCGGCAGCAGTCGATCAGCGACTGGCGGGCGGCGCGTTCGGAATCGTGCATGGCGTGAGCGTTTCGCGGGGAAGCAGCGAGGATACTCGTGCCGGCGGCTGCCGAAAACGAAAAACCCGGCGTGGTGCCGGGTTTTTCGCGAACTGCCGCCAGGGATCAGGCGTGCGGGCCTTCGTGGAATGAAGGGGGATCCTTCATCTGCGGGCCGCCTTCCGGGCCGGTGATGCCGCGCGCCAGGTCGCTCTTGCGGTAGCCGTACAGGAAATACACGACCAGCCCGATCGCGCCCCAGACCGGCAGCACCATCTTGGCCTCGAACGGCAGGTTGAAGAACAGGAACACGCAGCCCAGCACCGCCAGCGGCGCGACGATCCAGACCATCGGCGTGCGGAACGGGCGCTGGCGGTTGGGATCTTTGACGCGCAGGATCAGCACCGCCAGGGCCACCATGAAGAAGGCGAACAGCGTGCCGGAGTTCGAAATGTCCGCCAGCTGGCCGACCGGGAACAGGGCGGCGGCGATCGCCACGAAGAGGCCGGTGATCAGCGTCACCTTGTGCGGGGTCTTCCACTTCGGATGGATGTCGGCCAGCTTTTCCGGCAGCAGGCCGTCGCGCGCCATCACGAAGAAGATGCGGGTCTGGCCGTAGAGCATCATCAGGATGACCGAGGGCAGCGCGAGGTTGGCGGCGAGGCCGACCATGTTGCCGACCCAGGAATAGTTGATCTGGCGCAACACGTGTGCCAGCGCCTCGTCCGAGCACACCAGCGGCTGGCTGCCCGCGGCCAGCAGCGCCTTGCACTGGGCCATGAATTCCGGCGAACCCGGCTGCACGCCGGCAGCGGTCGGCTGCGCGCCGATCGCGCCGATCGCGCCCGCGGCGACCAGCAGGTAGAAGACGGTGCAAACCCCGAGGCTGCCGATCAGCCCGATCGGGATGTTGCGCTGCGGATTCTTGGTCTCCTCGGCCGCGGTCGAGACCGCGTCGAAGCCGACGTAGGCGAAGAAGATCGATGCCGCCGCGCCGACGATGCCCAGGCCGGAACCGTTGCCGTTCCCGAACCAGCCATTGGGCGAGAACGGTTCGAAGTGCGCGCTGTTGATGCCGGGAACCGTGATGACGACGAACGCCGACAGCGCGATGATCTTGATCGAGACCAGAACGGCGTTGACGCGCGCGCTCTCGGTGGTGCCGATCATCAGCAGCCAGGTGACGGCCAGCGCGATGATGACGGCGGGAAGATTGAACACCCCGTGGCTGAAGTCGATGCTGAAGCCGCCGGTGAACGACCACGCGGGGCCGGAGGCGAGGAAGGCCGGCAGTTCGAAGCCGGTCCAACTCTTCACCAGGCCCATGAAATAGCCGGACCACCCGACCGACACCGCCGAGGCGGCCACCGCGTATTCGAGGATCAGCGCCCAGCCGACCGTCCACGCCAGCAACTCGCCCATCACGGCGTAGGTGTAGGTGTAGGCGGAGCCGGACACCGGTACCATCGAGGCGATTTCCGAGTAGCACAGCGCCGCCACCGCGCAAACAGCGCCGGCGATCACGAAGCTCCACATCATGCCGGGGCCGGCCTTCTGGGCGGCCGCGGCAGTCAGCACGAAGATGCCGGTGCCGATGATGGCGCCGATGCCGAGCAGGGTGAGTTGAAGGGCGCCGAGCTGGCGCGTCAAAGAATGTTTTTCCGCGGTTTCGAGAATCTTGTCGAGCGGCTTGACGCGCTGGAACAGCATCGGAGGCTCCCCTTTGAGTCGATGGTATCGTTCAGCCACAAGCACGGGCTTGAACCGGGCGACCTTATACGTTCAGGGGGGCATCGCACAAGCGCCGCAGGTCCAGGGCATGGATAATTCCACGCATTCATGTTCTTCGGGCGCGGTGTGACGATGGGAAATGGAACGGATGCCGGGTTCGCGGAAGCGCTGTCCGGCTATGCGCGGCGCTGGCCGGACGAAGCCGCGACGGTGGCGCTGTTCCACGCGCTTCTGGCGGATGCGGAAAACCCGTTCCGGCGCGAACGCCTCGCGGGACATTTCACCGCCTCCTGCTGGCTGGTCAGTCGCAACGGTGCCCGCGTGCTGCTGACCCACCACCGCAAGCTGGGCCTGTGGCTGCAATTGGGGGGACACGCCGACGGCGAGCGCGATCTGGCCGCCGCCGCGTTGCGCGAGGCGGAGGAGGAATCCGGCTTGCCGGGGCTGCACATCGAACCGGAGATCTTCGACCTCGACCGGCACTGGATTCCCGAACACAAGGGCGTCCCGGCGCACTGGCATTACGACGTGCGCTTCGTGGTGCGGGCCGGGTGGGAGGAAGCCTATCGCGTCAGCGCCGAGTCGCTGGATCTGGCGTGGCGCGGGATTGCGGAACTGGCCGAGGACGCCGCGGCAGACGCTTCGGTGCGGCGGATGGCGGGCAAGTGGCTGGCGCGATGATGGCTGTCGAAGCCTTCCCCTCGAAGGGGAATGAGGCAGTCATCAATAAAGCACCCGCGTCCGCAGCGTTCCCGGGATCGCCGCCAGCGCGTCCCGCAGCGCGCTGGCCTGCGCTTCGTCGGCGGCGACGTCGATCACGACGTAGCCGACGTTCGGGTCGGTGCGCAGATACTGCCCGTCGATGTTGAGGGCGTGCTGGCTGAACACGTCGTTGATCCGCGACAGCACGCCCGGGACGTTGCGATGGATGTGCAGCAGGCGCAGGCTGCCGGGGTGTTCGGGCAGCGTCACCTCGGGGAAATTGACCGCCGAGAGCGTGCTGCCGTTGTCGCTGTAGCGCACCAGCTTGGCCGCGACCTCGACGCCGATGTTGTCCTGCGCCTCCAGCGTGCTGCCGCCGACGTGCGGGGTCAGGATCACGTTGTCCAGGCCGCGCAGCGGCGAGAGGAATTCGTCGCCGTTGGCCTTGGGTTCGACCGGGAACACGTCCACCGCCGCGCCGCCCAGACGGCCCGAGCGCAGCGCCGCGTCCAGCGCCTCGATCACGACCACGGTTCCGCGCGCGGCGTTGATCAGATGCGCGCCGGCCTTCATCCTGGCGATCTGCGCCGCGCCGATCATCCATTGGGTGGACGGAGTTTCCGGCACGTGCAGGGTGACGATGTCGGCGCGTTCGAGCAGGTCGTCCAGCCCCGCCGCCGGCTGCGCGTTGCCCAACGCCAGCTTGGTCTCGATGTCGTGGAACAGTACCCGCATCCCGAGCGCTTCGGCCAGCACGCCGACCTGGGTGCCGATGTGGCCGTAGCCGATGATGCCCAGGGTCTTGCCGCGCACCTCGTGGCTGCCGGCGGCCGATTTGCTCCAGCCGCCGCGATGGCACTGTGCGTTCTTCTGCGGGATGCCGCGCGCCAGCAGGATGGCCTGCGCGATGACCAGTTCGGCCACCGAACGGGTGTTGGAATAGGGTGCGTTGAAGACCGGGATGCCGGCCAGTTCGGCGGACTCCAGATCGACCTGGTTGGTGCCGATGCAGAAACAGCCGATCGCGACCAGACGCTTGGCCTGCGCCAGGACTTCGGCGGTCAGCTGGGTGCGCGAGCGCAGCCCGACGATGTGGGCCTCGGCGATCCGCGCCTTGAGTTCGTCTTCCGGCAGCGCCTTGGCGTGGTATTCGATCTGGCTGTAGCCGGCTGCCTCGAAGGTCTCGACCGCGGTCTGGCTGACCCCCTCCAGCAGCAGCACGCGGATGTCCTGTTTCGGAAACGAGGTCTTCGGAGGGGACATGCGGGTGGACATCTGCAGAGGTATTGAAAGCGACTATAGCCAGAACGGCGGCGTTATTGTTGCGCTGCGTCATGCTATTTTGCACCCGGCATATGCCGGCGGAGCACGGATAACCGCCGATCGTTCCGACCCTTGACAGCCTGAGTTGCCGCCATGTCCGATTCCCACCTCCTTTCGCTGCAGGCCGCACTGCCGACGCTACGGCTGCTGACCGATGCGGCCGACCTGGAGCACTACGGGCGCGACTGGACCCGGCGCTGGGCGCCGGCGCCGATGGCGATCGCGCTGCCCGACAGCGTGGAGGAGGTGCAGGCCATCGTGCGCTGGGCCAACGCCGAGAACATGGCGATCGTGCCTTCCGGCGGCCGGACCGGGCTGTCGGGCGGGGCGGTGGCCGCGCGCGGCGAGCTGGTGGTCAGCACCGCCCGGCTGAACCGGGTGCTCGGTTTCGATCCGGTCGACCGCATCCTTGCCGTGCAGGCCGGCGTGCCGCTGCAGCGCGTCCACGAGGCGGCGCGCAGCCACGGTCTGCAGTACCCGGTGGATTTCGCGGCGCGCGGCTCCTGCAGCATCGGCGGCACTCTGGCCACCAACGCCGGCGGTATCCGGGTGGTGCGCCATGGCAACACCCGGCACTGGGTCGCCGGTCTGAAGCTGGTGACCGGCAGCGGCGAACTGATGGATCTGGGGCGTGGACTGGTCAAGGATTCCAGCGGCTACGACCTGCGGCATCTGGCGATCGCTTCCGAAGGCACGCTGGGCATCATCGTCGAGGCCAGCCTGCGCCTGACCGATCCGCCGCCGCCGACCAGCGTGATGCTGCTGGCGCTGCCGTCCTTCGAAGCCCTGATGCAGGTCTTTGCGGCGTTCCGGGCGCGACTTGAGCTGCAGGCGTTCGAGTTCTTCACGGATCTCGCCTTGAAGCACGTGCTGGCGCATGGCGCCCAGCCGCCGTTCGCGCAGGCGCATCCGTTCTACGTGGTGACGGAATTCGCTTGCGACGCCGCCATTGAGGCCGGTGCGCTGGCGGCGTTCGAGCAATGTCTGGAGCAGGGACTGGCCAGCGATGGCGTGCTTGCCGCCAGCGAGGCGCAGGCGGCACAGCTGTGGCGGCTGCGCGAAGGCATCACCGAAAGCATCGCCAGATATCTTCCCTACAAGAACGACGTCGTGGTGCGGGTGTCGGCGATGCCGGCGTTCCTGCGCGAGACACAGGCGCTGCTGGCCGAGGCCTACCCGCAATTCGAAGTGGTCTGGTTCGGCCACATCGGCGATGGCAACCTGCACATCAATGTCCTGAAGCCGGAATCCATGGCGCAGGACGCCTTCGTGGCCGACTGCGAAAACGTGACCGCGCTGCTGGCGCAGATCCTGCAGGCGCATGGCGGCAGCATATCCGCCGAGCACGGCATCGGGCTGGTCAAGAAACCGTATCTGTCCTGCACCCGCAGCGCCGCAGAAATCGCGGCGATGCGCGGGATCAAGGCGGCGCTGGATCCGAAAGGGATCATGAATCCGGGAAAGGTGTTCGATGCGGAGTGAAGCGCTTGCGGTTGTCGCTGACCGGCATCGACGATTGGACTAGAATCGGAACCCACGTCGGATCAGGCGTGGACGCGTTTGGTCTGCTGGCGTGCTGTTCATGGCGCGCGACGACGCCGGTTTGGCCGACGTTGTCCGGGTTTGCTCCGATGAAGTCGCGATGCGAATCGCGGGGGTCTTGCGTGCTGAAAGGGTTCGATCCTGTCGCTGCCATTCTGGCATTCCTGATCACGGCGGGGGTGATGTGCCTGCTGCGGCCGGTCGCGCATCGGTTGGATCTGCTGGATCATCCCCAGGGGCGCAAGGATCACGCCGCGCCAACGCCCGTGACGGGCGGCCTTGCCATCTTCATCGGTTGCGTGGCCGCCTTCTTTCTGTTCCAGAGCTCCGCCAGCGATGGACTGCGTGCGTTCAGCGCTGCGGCCCTGCTGCTGGTCGTGGTGGGGCTCTGGGACGACATGCGCGACGTGCGCTGGTACTGGCGCATCCTGGCGCAGGTGGTCGCGGCGCTGATCATCATTTTCTGGGGCGGCGTCCGGGTAGAGCAGATCGGTCCGGTGTTCGGTCTGCCGGAACTCTCGCTGGGCTGGCTGTCGGTGCCATTCACGGTGTTCGCCACGGTCGGCATCATCAATGCGATGAACATGATCGACGGTGCCGATGGGCAGGCGGGGCTGCTGGGTCTGGCCGCCCTGGCAATGCTGATGATGGCTTCCCTCTACGCGGGCAACACGCTGCTGGCCGAACGGGTATCGGTGCTGGCAGGTGGACTGGCGGGATTCTTGATCTGGAACCTGCGCCTGCCGTGGCGACCGCGCGCCAGCGCTTTCCTCGGCAATGCCGGCAGCGCCTTGCTGGGTCTGGTCATCGCCTGGGTGAGTTTCCGACTGACCCAGAACCCGGGGCATCCGGTGAATCCGGTGCTGGCGCTGTGGCTGCTGCCGATCCCGGTGATGGATTGCCTCGTGGTCAGCGTGCGGCGGATGCGTCAGGGGCGTTCGCCGTTCTTCGCCGACCGCAGCCACATCCACCACATCCTGCAGGATGCCGGTTTCGGGCCGACCCGCGCCGCCCTGCACCTGACCTGGTTCAGCCTGCTGTGCGGGTTGGCGGTGGGGCAGGCGATGCGCATGGACGTCCCCAATCCCGTGTTGCTGGCGTTGTTCGTGTTGCTTTGCCTGGGGTGGTACGCACTGACCAGTCGGCGGGAACGGGCGGTGGCGTTGTTCAGCAGGCTTCGGCGCGCGCACCCGGCGCCGGCGCGTGCGGAGATCGAACCGCAGGCTGCGCCCGTGCCCGAACGTTCCGATCGCTCAGCATGAGGAAATCGGCAGCGCAGCTCAAGAAGGTTGGCAGGCAACGGCATTGGGCGTTGTCGTGCGGTTCCAGGCCGTTGGAATCGACCGTATGAGTTGGATCGCAATCGCGCTGCTCGTCGTCGGCGTCTGGCTCGCGATCAAGGTTGTCGATGCGCTGCTCAAGCTGGCGTTCTGGGGCGTGGCGCTAGTGGGTGCCTACTGGTTCCTGGCACCGCTGATGGATTGGCCCTGGCCGTTTTGAGCGGATCCGGAAGGGGTTTTCGACGCGGTTGAACGCGGGAAAATGCGGCCGGAACCCCGGTCTCAACCGTCGCGTGGTTTGCGTCCGCGTGGGCTAGGCGGGCGGCGTTTGCCCGCGCCGGCCGCGCGGTCGTCATCGGTGGCGGGGCGCATCCGCAGCGGTTGGCCGGCCACGCGCACTTTCTTCAGGTGGGCCAGGAGCTCGTGCGGCATGCCTTCCGGCAGATCGACCAGCGCATGGTCGTCGCGGATGTCGATGCGGCCGATGTAGCGGCTTTCCAGATCGGCTTCGTTGGCGATCGCGCCGACGATATTGCCTGGCTGGACGCCGTGCCGGTGGCCAACTTCGATCCGGAACGTCTGCATCGGGAAGTCGGGCGCGGGGCGTTCGCGGGGCGGGCGCGGCGGCGATGCCTGCCGCGGATGGTCGCCTTCCTGACGTGCCTTTGGGCCTGCAGCATCGCGGAGTCGGCGGCGGGCGTCTGGCTCGGGCCCGTCGTCGCGATGGCGGCGGTCCTGCGGAGGCTGGAACGTCCGCTCCGGCTGGGCCGGCTGCGGCAGCAGCAGCGGCGTCTTGCCTTGCACGAGCTTGGCCAGGGCCGCCGCGATTTCCGCCATCGGAACGTTCCGTTCGTTCTCGAAGCGCTCCACCAGTTCGCGGAACACCGTCAGGTCCTCGCTGCCGAGCGCGGCATCGATCTTTTCGAGGAACTTCGCCACCCGGCGCGCGTTGACCGCATCGACGCTGGGCAATGTCATCGGCTCGATGGTCTGGCGAGTGGCGCGTTCGATCGCGCGCAACATGCCGCGCTCGCGCGGAGCCACGAACAGGATCGCCTCGCCGCTGCGGCCGGCGCGCCCGGTCCGGCCGATGCGGTGGACGTAGCTTTCGGTGTCGTAGGGGATGTCGTAATTGAGGACGTGGCTGATGCGCTCCACGTCCAGCCCGCGGGCGGCGACGTCGGTGGCGACCAGTACGTCGATCTGGCCGTCCTTGAGCCTGCCGATGGTGCGCTCCCGGGTTTTCTGTTCGACGTCGCCGTTGATCGCCGCCGCCGAGAATCCGCGCGCCGCGAGTTTGTCGGCCAGTTCCTCGGTAGCCTGCTTGGTCCGTGCGAACACGATCATTGCCTCGAACGGCTCGGCCTCCATGATCCGGGTCAATGCGTCGAGCTTGTTGATGCCGCTGACCATCCAGTAGCGCTGGCGGATCCCGGCGGCGGTGGCGGTCTGTGCCTTGATCGCCACTTCCACCGGCTCGCGCAGATGGGCCTTGGCGATGCGCCGGATCGGCGCCGGCATGGTGGCCGAGAAGAGGGCGACCTGGCGGGTTTCGGGGGTGCTTTTCAACACCGTCTCGACGTCATCGATGAAGCCCATGCGCAACATTTCATCGGCTTCATCGAGCACCAGCAGGCGCAGTTGCGACAGGTCCAGGGTGCCGCGCTGGAGATGGTCGATCACCCGCCCCGGCGTGCCGACCACGACGTGAACGCCGCGCCGCAGCGCGTGCAGCTGGGGGCCGTAGCCCTGGCCGCCGTAGATCGGCAGGATCTGGAAGCCGGGAATGTGCTTGGCGTAGGTCTGGAACGCTTCGGCGACCTGGATCGCCAATTCGCGCGTCGGCGCCAGCACCAGCACCTGCGGCTTGCCCGGCGTCGGATCCAGGCGTGCCAGCGCGGGCAGGGCGAAGGCGGCGGTCTTGCCGGTTCCGGTCTGGGCCTGGCCGATGACGTCCTTGCCCGCCAGAAGCGGCGGAATGGTGGCCGCCTGGATCGGGCTGGGCGATTCGTAGCCAACGTCGCGCAGCGCGGCCAGCAAGGGTTCGGGCAGGCCGAAGGCGGTGAACGGGGGCAGCGGGTCGTGATCGGCGCTCATGGTGCCTTGGGGCGAAATCGCCGAAGTCGGACGTGCGCGCATTCTACCCGGGTCGCGGTTGGCGGCCGTGATCGGACGCCGGACGTGGACGGCTGGAGCTTGCTCCCCCAGCCAGTACCCGCGACCCGGACGGGCCGTCAGTTCGGGAAACACCCCGGCGGCAAGACGCCGATCCGCGTGCTTCTCAAACCGTCCACTTCAAGGATCCAGGAATCCCGGCGACTGTCGAGATATGCCCTGTCTTGCCGTGGAATCCGGCGAAGGTTCAATCGTGCCGATTGGCCGCCGCGTGCTCGGCAACCACCCGTGCGACGCAGCCCGTCACGGCCTTGCCCATCGGGATGTGCAGGAACTCGTTCGGGCCATGCGCGTTCGAGTGCGGGCCGAGCACGCCGGTGATCATGAACTGCGCGTCCGGATACTTCTCGCCGAGCATGCCCATGAACGGGATCGTGCCGCCTTCGCCCATGTACATCGCCGACTTGCCGAAGAAATCCAGGCTCGACTGCTCGATCGCATCCTCCAGCCACGGGGCCATGGCTGGTGCGTTCCAGCCGGTGCTGGCCTTTTCCAGATGCAGGGTGATGCGTGCGCCGTAGGGCGGATCCTTCAGCAGGGCTTCCTGCAGCAGCTCGCCGCCGCGCTTGCCGTCCAGGGTCGGCGGCAGGCGCAGGCTGAGCTTGAGCGAGGTGGACGGGCGCAGCACGTTGCCGGCCGACGCCAGCGGCGGCAGGCCATCGGCCCCCGTGATCGACAGCGCAGGGCGCCAGGTGCGGTTGAGCACCAGCTCGACGCGATCCGTACCCATCGGCGACATGCCGGGAAGGAACGGGAACTTGCTGAACACCTCGTCGCCCAGCGCTTCGGCCATTTTCCGGGCCTGCTGCAGGCGATCGGCGGGAATTTCGACGTGCATGGCGTCGATCAGGATCTTGCCGCTGCCGGCGTCCTCGATGCGCGACAACAGTTCGCGCAGGATCCGGAAACTGGACGGAACGATCCCGGATGCATCGCCGGAGTGCACGCCTTCCGAGAGCACTTCGACGGTGAGGTTGCCGCCCGCCATGCCGCGCAGCGAGGTCGTGCACCACAGTTGTTCGTAATTGCCGCAGCCGGAATCGAGGCACACCACCAGCGATGTCTTGCCGATGCGGCTCGACAGATGATCGACATAGGCCGGCAGGTCGTTGCTGCCGGACTCCTCGCAGGCTTCGATCAGCGCCACGCAGCGCGCATGCGGCGTGCCCTGGGCCTGCAGCGACATGAGCGCGGTCAGCGCTCCGAAGATCGCGTAGCCGTCGTCGGCGCCGCCGCGACCGTACAGGCGGTCGCCTTCCAGCACCGGCGTCCACGGCCCCTTGCCCTCGTCCCAGCCGGTCATTTCGGGCTGCTTGTCGAGGTGGCCGTAGAGCAGTACGCAGTCCTCGTCGCTGCCGCCGTTGAACGCCGGCACTTCGATGAAGATCAGCGGCGTGCGGCCTTCCAGTCGCACCACTTCGATCCGCATGCCCGCCACCGATTGCGCCCTGGCCCAGCCCTCCAGCAGGGCCACCGCGCGATCCATGTGGCCGTTCTTCACCCAATCGACGTCGAACAGCGGCGACTTGTTCGGGATGCGGATGTACTCGACCAGGGTCGGGACGATTTCGCTGTCCCATTTGGCGGCGATGAATTCCCTTGCTCTGGCGGCATCGAACGGGCTGCTGGACATGACATTCCTTTGGATTTCGCAACAACTTTGCATTGTAGCGCGTGATGCCGGAGTCCTGTTTCCGGCTTGCCCCGACGGGATCAGACTTTTCCTACCCGTTGTCGGGGTGAAAGTCTGATGCCCTTCGGGCGCCTTCCCGATACCTTGGCTCCATCGCGATGGGCAAGCTGCACTCACCGGCCGCAAGACGCGGACCGGAAGCCACCCACCGCAAGGAGCAAGCCATGAAGTCCCTGTCCACCCTGCTGTCCTCGATCGTCCTGCTGTTCGCCCTGCTCGGCAACGCGATCGCCGGCGAAACGGTCAACATCAACACCGCTGACGCCGCCACCCTGGATCGCGTGCTGGTCAACGTCGGGCCGGCCAAGGCGCAGGCCATCGTCGAATACCGCCGCGCCAACGGCGCCTTCCGCAGCCCCGAACAACTCGCCATGGTCAAGGGCATCGGCCTGAAAACCGTTGAACGCAACCGCGACCGGATCGTCATCGGGACGGCACGCCCCGCGGTGCAGCCGGCCGGGCAGGCCACTCCCGCGCGCGCACCGCAATCCGTGGCACGGCGATGAACGCGCTGGCGGTCGTCAAGCCGAGGAGAGAGGACGTGACCGTCGTCGCAGCGCAGGGAATGCCTGCGCCGGCGGCAAGGATCCTCCGCTCCGGAGACTATCGCCGGATGCCGTGGAAGAACGGCGCCGGCAGGACTTCGGAAATCCTTTGCGAGCCGACCGCCGGAGACTGGCGCTGGCGGCTGTCGATCGCCGAGATCGAAGTCGCCGCGCCGTTTTCCTCCTATCCGGGCGTGGATCGCGAGTTGGTGCTGCTGTCGGGCAATGGGATGCGATTGCGCTTCGACGATGGCCAGGTCAGCGAACTGCTGCCGCCCTATGGCGCACTGCGTTTCCCGGGAGAGCGTCGGTTGGTCGGTGAACCGATCGACGGCCAGAGCCGCGATTTCAACCTGATGTGGAAGCGCGGCGAGATCGAAGCCTGCCTGTGGCGCCGGCCGCTGGCAGGAACCATGGTGCTGTTCGCGGCGCCAGGCGAAACCTGGGTGGTGCATTTGCTCACGGGTCAGGGGCGATTCGCCGACGAGTCCGGGCTGGGCGTCATCGATCCGGGCGATACCGCGATCCTGTGCGCCAGTGGCAACGATCGTGTCCGGTTTGCGCTGGATGCCAGCGGGGAAGCGCTGGTGGCGCACATTCGCGAGATTCGGACCCATCAAGGGACCCGTGACGGCGCTTGCGCCTGAGCGCGGAACCCGGAGTCAACGCGGCGACGAAGGAACCGACGCTGCGGCGGCACAGGGACGTGCCGCACCTGTTTTGACTGGCAACGTCACCGCGGGCGACTGAATCCCGTCGTTGTCCAGCTGCGGCGATCTTCTCGGACACGCTGGAATCCGCACGGAGGCGCAGCTTGAGGATCAATACCTGTAATTGACCGTCACCCAGGCGCTGCGCGGCGCGCCGGGGCTGATGTTGTTGTTGCTGTGGGCGCTGGCGAAATAGCGCACGTTGCCGAGGTTCTCGACGTTGACCTGGACTTCCATCGTCGGCGTGACCGTCCAGTACAGCGCCGCATCGACGCGGGTGAAGGCGGGCAGGGTCACCTGATTGTCCACGTTGGCGTACAGGGCGCCACGGTAGACGATGCCCAGGCCGGCGCCGAAGCGCGGCGTGAAGTCGTACCGGTTCCACAGCGATGCGGAATGGCGCGGGAGCTGCGCCAGGCGGTTGCCCTTGAGGATCGTCGCCGACTGGGTCGTGGTGATTTCGCCGGACTGCCAGGCGTAGCCGCCCATCACCTGCCAGGCATCGGTGATGCGCCCGGCCAGGCCGAGCTCGACGCCGCGCGTTTGCTGGCCGTCGATCAGCAACATGCGGGTGACGTCGTTGGGGTCGACGATGGCGACGTTGCCGCGGTCCAGCCGATAGATGGCGATGCTGGCCTGCAGGTCGCGGCGGATGTCCCACTTGGCACCGATTTCGCGGTTGCGGAAGCTCTCGGGCTTCAGCGCCGCGTTGCTGGCGGTGAGGGAGGCGAGTTGGTCGCCGGAGCGCGGCTGGAACGCGCGGCTGTAGCTGGCGTAGATCGAGACATCGGCGCTCGGCTTGAAGACCAGGCCGGCGCGCGGCGACAGCATGTGGTCGCGGCTGCGGAAGACCTGGCCGTCGCGGTTGTTGCGCAAGTCGACCCGGAAGTCGTCGTAGCGCAGGCCCACGATGGCCTGCCATTGCGGCGAGAACTCGATCTGGTCCTGCAGGTAGATCGCGCCGATTCTGGCAGTGGTGTGGTTGTCGGCGTCGGTCGCGCTCTGGTGGAAATCGACCGCGACGTCGACATTGGGCGAGGCCAGCGAGACCACGTTGGCTCCGGGTGCGAAATAACCGGTCATGCGGAAATTGTCGTTGGCCTGGTATCCGAGCTCGCTGCCGAGGAGCACGGTGTGGCGCATTCCCATGCCCGAGGTCTCCCAGACCAGATCGGTCTGGTTGAAGACATTGGTGCGCCGGGTCGCATGGTTGTAGGCCGACAGCGTGACCGTGGTGCCGCCGGCGCCGACGGCACCGGGGTAGACGTTCTGGTAGAACTTGTCGTAGTCGGCCCAGCGCAGATGATTGCGCAGGCTCAGGTTTCCGGTGAAGGCGTGCTGTAGGGTGGCGTCGAAGGCGTCGACGTCGGCGGTGGCGAAGCTGGCGTCGGGATTGCCGAAGAAGGTCGAGGGGTCGACATCGACCGGGCGCCCCTGGAAGGAAGGCACGCCGCGATCGGCAGTGCGGCTGTCGTGGAAGCGCTCGTAGGAGAGCAGCAGCGAAGTCGAGCCGCCGAAGTCGACGTTGAACGCCGGGTTGATGCCGTAGCGCTTCAGGTAGGCGTCGTCGCGGAAGCTGTCGGAATTCTCATAGACGGCGTTGATGCGGAAACCCGCGGCATCGCCGATTCCGATGCCGTAGTCGATGGTTCCCCGGCGGCGCAGGCCGGAGCCGAACTGGGCGGTGCCACTGCGATGTTCCATGCCATCGGCGGCGCGGGTGATGCGGTTGATGACGCCGCCACTGCCACCGCGTCCGAAGGCCAGCGCGTTCGGCCCTTTGAGCGCCTCGATCCGGTCGAGGTTGTACATGTCCCGGTAGTACTGGACGTCGTCGCGGATGCCGTCGACGTAGAAATCCCCGGTGGTGCTGATGCCGCGCATCACCGGCGTGTCGCGGTTGCCTTCGCCCTGTGCGGTGCCGATCCCAGGCATGTAGCGGAAGGCGTCGCCGAGGCTGTGCATGGCCTGATCGGCGGCCAGCTTGTCGGTGACGACGGTGACTGCCTGCGGTACGTTCAGCAGGGCGGTATTGGTGCGGGTCGCGCCGCGGGTGCTGCGCACGTTGTAGTCGGGCAGGTAGCGTTGGCCGATCACCACCACGCCGTCCAGCTGGGTGGTGCCGTCGTTCTGCGCGGCCTGCGGCGTTGCGATATCTGCAGACGGGCTGGCGGCTGCTGTTCCCGTCGTCGGTTGGACGGCCTCCGGCCGGTCCGTGCCGGTACCCGCCAGGGCGGGCATGCACAGGCTCAGACCAACGGTCAGGGTGAGGGTTGCACTCGACAGCGCGCACGGGTGCGACGACATGGGATCCCTTGTGTCCGAGGCGACATCGGGTCGCCGTTTGCGCAAATGATAATGCGAGCGATTCGCATGTGCAATAAAAATCCAGACACGAGGATTTCGAACCGATGCAGAGTCACCGCAGTCCGCGGCCGCCTGGGGGCGCGAATCCGGTTGTCGTCACTCTCGAGCGTCGGGCGACGGCGCAGCGTTCAGGTTGCCGACTTCCACCGCCACCACGCCCTCCATCCGGCGCAGGGCATCCGCCTTGGCGAGAAGTTCGGCGCGGGGTCGCGGTGGGTCGCATTCGAGTTCAACCACGTCCAGCCCGTCGCCGTCGCGGCGCAAGGTGACGGTGGACATTTCCAGTCCGGCGTCGGCGATGGCTTCTTCCAGCCGCGCCAGCGGCGTGCCGCCCGCCAGTCGCAGGCGGACGTGGTTGTTGCGGAAATTGCGGCGCAGATAGCGCCGCTCCAGCGGCTTGAGGATGGCCAGGATGATCCACATCAGCGCCGTGCCCAGGGCGGCGGCAAGGTACATGCCGGCGCCGGAGGCCAGGCCGACCGCGGCAACGGCCCACAGGCCTGCTGCGGTCGTCAGGCCGCGGATCACCTGCTCGCGCTGCAGGAACAGGATGGTGCCGGCGCCGAGGAACCCGATGCCGCTGATGACCTGCGCGGCGATTCGGGAAGGATCCAGGACGATGGCCGGGCGCCCGAGTACGTCCTGGAAGCCGTAGGTCGACACCAGCATGGTGAGCGCAGCGCCGACGCAGACCAGCATGTGGGTGCGCAGACCCGCCGCCCATTCGTGGTGCTCGCGGTTGACCCCGATGACCCCGCTGAGCGCGGCCGCCAGGATCAGACGCAGCCCCATTTCCCACCATGCAATCATCGGCGTGGCTCCTCGGGCATCTCAATCGTCGCGATCGTCGCGCACATACACCCGGCCGTCTTCGACCTTGACCGGGAACTTGATCACGGGCTCGTGTGCCGGGGCGCACAGCGCGCGGCCGTCCTGCACGTCGAAGCGGGCACCGTGCAGTACGCATTCGATCTCGCCGCTGGCGGCATCGAAATGGCCGACCGATAGTTCGAAATCCTCGTGCGAACAGCGATCCTCGTAGGCGTAGAGGTCGCCGTCGAGGTTGAATACGACGATCTGCACGCCGGAGACCTCGTCGAAGGCGACCTGCATCTCGCCGGGCAGCAGCTCGGCGGTGGTGCAGACGAAGGTCCATCCTCCGCTCATGCCGCGCACTCCACAACCAGAGGCTTCTCGAGAACCACGAAGCGCAGGTCGTCGCGCTTCGGCAGTCCGAAACGCGGGTCGCCGTAGGGGAAGGGCCTGGTCTCCCCGGTGGCGCTGTAGCCGCGGCGTCGGTACCAGTCGATCAGCTCCGGGCGCTGTTCGATCACGGTCATGCGCAGCGCCGGAAGTCGCCATTCGTCGGCCGCGATGCGCTCGCACTCCGCGAGAATCCTCGACCCCAACCCCGATCGCTGCAATTCGGGAGCCACCGCGAACATGCCGAAATAACCGGCGTCGCCGTCGCGGCAGACGTGGGCGCAGGCGATCGGTGTCGCTTCATCCTCGGCGACGAGCACGCGGCTCTGTGGCCTGGCGATGTCCGCGCGCAGGACTTCCGGATCGATCCGCTCGCCGTCGAGCAGGTCGGCCTCGGTGGTCCAGCCGGCGCGGCTGGCCTCGCCGCGATAGCAGCGCGTGACCAGCGCCACCAGCGCGGGGACGTCGTCCAGGGTGGCGGCGCGCAGCGGCGTCGCGGAGTTCAAGGCATCCATGCGGCAATGCTAGCGCGGATCGGATGAATTCCCCGGCACGCGCAGCGCGCTGTCCGGCAAGGTGAAGACGGCGCGGAACGGGATGCCGCGTGCTTTCCAGAACCGTGAGGCATCCTCGAGGATTTCCAGCAAGATCGTCAGGCTGGATGGATCCCGGGCGCGCAGGGCGCTGGCGTGGGTGAACATCAGGACGTATCCGCCGGCTTCGTGCAGCCAGCCCAGGTCGCGCAGCTGGTCTGCCAGCGCGTCCCAGTTCCGGCCTTGCTCCGCGGGCGTGCGCAGCGCGCGGGCGAGGCGCTTGAGCAGTCCGGTCTTGCTTTGGCAGGCACGCAGATCGACGGGCAAGACCTGCAGACTGGCCGCATTGGCCGCGACATTCAGCGCATCGATCTCGATCGCGGCAATGCTGGCAATGCCGTTGCGGGCCGGGTCCGCCAGATCGCGGGCAATCGGATTCATGGAGGCGCGTCCTCGATGTCGAAGCGGCGGAAGCTGCGGTAGTGGTCGGCGCTGTAGTACCAGACCTGCGGCGGCGTGCCGCCGGTGACGATGCGACGCGTGCCGCGGTGCGACAGGCCGGGCGTCGGCACCGTGTACTCGCGATACCAGCCGCGCGGCTGGCGGGGCAGGCGACCTTCGTAGTTGCCGAAAACGCTGCCGTCCTGCGCGTTGGGAAAGGGTCCGCCGCGCCGGATGCGGGAAACGACCTCGCCCGCTTCAGGCGGCAGGAAGTCCGGCAGACCCGGCGACGGTGGGCGCGAGGCGGGATCGGCCCGTGGTGCAGGCGTAATTCCGACGCCTGCGGGATTTGCGACATCGGCGCTCGCGTTGATCCAGTCTGGCGTCGATGCGCTGGTGTTCGTCTGCAGCTGTCGCCAGCCGAACACCAGCGCAATGGCAAGGAGCAGCCAGACGAGGGTCGGGGATTTGCGCATCCGGCAAGGATAGCGTTGCCGGCATGGTGCGCGGGCGGCGCTTGCCCCGTTCATGCGAACATGTCTGCAACCTTTCCGGCAAAACCGTCATGCGCACCGTTCTGTATTACGCCCCGGGTTCCGCCAGCTTCCTCGTGCACTGGCTGATGATCGAGTTCGGCATGGACTACGAATTGCGGCGGGTGGATTTCGACAGCGACGCACAGAAATCGCCGGAATATCTGGCCCTCAATCCGAACGGCGTCGTTCCGACCCTGGTGATCGACGGCAAAGCGCTGCACGAGGCGCCGGCGCTGGCTATGTGGCTGGCCGAGCGGCATCCGCAGTGGGGTTTCGCGCCGGCGCCAGACGACCCGCGCCGGTTTGAATTCCTGCAATGGATGTTCGATCTGGCCAACGAAGTGCAGCCGCTGGTGCGACAGTGGTGGTTTCCCAATCCGGTGGCCGGCCCTGAGCAGCGCGAGGCGGTCAAGACGCACGCCGGACGGCGTCTGGCCGGACACTGGCGGCGGATCAACGCCCATCTTGCGGCCCATGGCCCGTATCTGCTCGGTGCCGAACCGACGGTGCCGGATTTCTTCCTTGTCCTGCTGATGCGGATCGGCCGCAAGATGGAGGCATCGGCGCTGGAATTTCCGCACCTGGCCGAATTGGCGCGACGGATGACCGCGCGGCCGACGTTCGCGACGTTGTACCAACGCGAGGGGCTGAGCGAGTGGCCATGACCCGCGTGCCCGCGGCGGAGCGCTGAGGTGCAACTGTCCGTCACCCTCATCGTCGTTGGCCTGACCGTGCTGGTGTCCTGGCGCGCATTCCACGACCGCACGCTGCTGGAGCGGTTGTTGCTGTGGCCGCCAGCGGTTCAACGCCGGCGCCAGTATGACCGGCTGCTGACCTATGGCTTCGTCCACGCCGACTGGACCCACCTGTTGTTCAACATGATCACGCTGTGGTCGTTCGGAAGCGCGGTGGAACAGGTGTATTCGGCATGGTTCTCGCCGCTGGGATATGCGCTGTTCTACCTGTCGGCGATCGTGGTCTCGATTCTTCCGACGTTCATTGTGCAACGCAAAAATCCCGGCTACCGGAGCCTAGGCGCGTCCGGCGGCGTGTCGGCTGTTTTGTTTGCCTTCATTTTGTTCGACCCCTGGTCGAAGCTGATCATCTTCCCTCTGCCGATCCCGATTCCGGCCATCCTGTTCGCTGTTTTGTACGTCGGCTACAGCCTGTGGATGGATCGTCGTGGGGGCGACAACGTCAATCACAGCGCGCACCTGTGGGGCGCTGCCTATGGGGTTTTGCTCACGCTGGCGCTGCAGCCGCGGGTGCTTGGGCATTTCCTGCAGCAGCTGACCGGCTGAGGGGGACCTGCGCCTTGGGCGTCGACAGCCGGAGGCGTGGCGGCGGTTGAGCCGGCCCTCCGCCCCGTCCCGCCGGGCTTGGAAAAAAATGCGCTGAAATCCACACTTTCCCCCAAAAACAGGGTAAGGTGCGCGCACTGTTTCAAGCGGGATCACGGTACATCGTGACCCGATGCGGTAGATCGGCTGCGATCCGCTACATCGTGTGCGTTACCCCTTGCTCGACAGTCGCGGTTCGAATTTTCGGATCGTGTTTCCATGACCCACTGTTTCAGGAGTAACAACATGTCTGATCGTCAGTCCGGAACCGTCAAATGGTTCAACGACGCCAAGGGCTTCGGCTTCATCACCCCCGAGTCCGGCCCGGACGTCTTCGTCCACTTCCGCTCGATCCAGGGCACCGGCTTCCGCTCGCTGCAGGAAGGCCAGAAGGTGACTTTCAAGGTCGTGCAGGGCCAGAAGGGCCTGCAGGCGGACGAAGTGCAGGCGGCGTAAGTCGCAACACCGCGTCAACGAGAGCCCGGCTTCGGCCGGGCTTTTTTTGCGGAAAACAGCGCCTCCCTTCCGGCGCTGCCCCGAGGGCCGCTGGCTGCGACGGGTCTTCCATCCGGCATGAGATTGCTGCCGTGCGCCGACATCGAATGTCATGCCAAGACGGAGCCGCCCCTTCCCAAAGACGAGGGTCGTGGGAAAATGCGTGGCGTCATGCCGATGCTTGTTGCCCTGGAGCCTGTCGTGCCCGTCTTGCCGATCCATCCTCGTCCATCACAGGTTGCGCTGGTGCTGGCGCTTGGGCTGCTGGCCGGATGTAATCGCGATGCGCGGCAATCCGGTCCTGATGCGAATCCGCCGGCGCCGGCGGCGCCCGCTGCCGTGGCGGAGCCGGGAGCCGAGGCCCCGGTGACGCTGAAGGAAACCATCGAGACCACGCCTTCCTACATCATCGGCATCAGCTATCCGCAGGCGGCCAGCAAGTATCCGGCGCTGGCACGCGCATTGCGCGACTTCGCCGAGGCGTCGCGGGCGCGGTTGATGCAGGCGGTGGACGGGCTGCACGGGGCGAAACCGGAGGCGCCGTTCGACCTGAGCCTGCCGTTCACCCTTCTGGTCGAAACCCCGCGGGTCGTGGTCGTGGGCGTGGACGGCACCAGCTACACCGGCGGCACCCACGGCAAGCCCTTGGTCGAACGCTTCGTCTGGCTGCCGCAGATGCAGCAGATGCTCGCGGCCGAGCAACTGGTTCCGGATGCCGCGAACTGGAAGCCCGTGTCCGAGTACGTGCGCGAGCAGTTGATGACCCAGCTGTCGCAGCAACTGGACGAGGATGATGTGCCGCCCGACCAGCGCGCGCAGCGCATGCGCAAGGCCAGCGCCACGATCTCTGCGGGCACCACGCCGGAGGTGCGCAATTTTTCCCGCTACGAGCCGGTGGTGAATGCCGACGGCAGCATCCGTTCGCTGCGTTTCGTATTCCCGCCGGAGCAGGTGGCGCCCTACGATGCCGGACAGCAGTCCGTGGAGGTGCCGGCCAGCGTGTTGCGGCCGCTGGTGGCGCAGGCGTACCGGCCGCTGTTCCACGCGGAGTGAAGCAGCCTGTGGGCGCGCGCCCTGCGCCCTGCCAAATCGTGGCCGGGGGCGCCCTCACGCGTCTTGCGGAAGCGTGTCCTGCGCGCGGTCAGTTCACATCCAGGCCGCGGCGCTCCAGCAGCGGCTCGATCGTCGCCTCATGGCCGGCCAGGTTCGGGAACAGCCTGGCCGGGTCGATCTGGCCGCCCGGCGCCAGCACCTTGGCGCGGATCGCATCGCCGTTGGCCCGGGTCAACCCGCCGTTGTCCTTGATCCACTGGGTGGTGTTGGCGGCCAGCACTTCCGACCAGATGTAGGCGTAATAGCCGGCCGCGTAGTCGCCCATGATGTGGCTGAAGTAGGGCGTGCGATAGCGCGGCGGCACCGGCGGGTAGTCGAAGCCGTCGGCCTTGAGCGCCTGCGCTTCGAATGCCATCACGCCGGAGGCGTCCGGGATCCGCTCCAGCGGCAGCTGATGCCAGCGCTGGTCGAGCATCGCCGCTTCCAGGTATTCGGTGGTGGCAAAACCCTGATTGAACTTCGAGGCGGCGATCACCTTGTCCAGCAGCGCCTGGGGCATCGGCGCGCCGGTGCGGTAGTCGTGCGCGTAGTGGGCCAGGACGGACGGCCAGTCCGCCCACATCTCGTTGTACTGGGAGGGGTATTCAACGAAATCGCGCGGCACGTTCATCGAGAAATACGGATAGCGCACGTCCTGGAAGAAGCCGTGCAGGGCATGGCCGAATTCGTGGAACGCGGTGGTGACCTCGTCCCAGGTCAGCAGCGTCGGTTTGCCGGCCTCGGGCTTGGGAATGTTGAGATTGTTGGTGACGACCGGCATTTCGCCGGTCAGCGCGGACTGGGCGACGTAGGTGTCCATCCAGGCGCCCCCCTGCTTGGTGGAACGCGCGTAGGGGTCGAA
>NZ_JAMQHN010000117.1 GCF_025993755.1 Thermomonas sp.
CCGAAGCGGCGTTCGCGCATCTGTGCCGGCGCGACCGCAAGCTGGGCGCATGGTTGCGCAAGCTGCCGCGAATCGAGGCGGACCCGCGGTGGCGCAAGCCGTTCGACCCGGTGGATGCGCTGGCGCGCTCGATCCTGTATCAACAGCTCAGCGGCAAGGCGGCCGCAACCATCGTCGGACGGGTGGAAGCCGCCATCGGTAGCGACCGTTTCCACTGCGACACCCTGGCGCGCATCGACGATGCCGCCTTGCGCGCCTGCGGCGTCTCCGGCAACAAGTCCCTGGCGCTGCGCGATCTGGTCCGACGCGAGCAAGCCGGAGAAATCCCCACGCTGCGGCAAATGGGCGGCATGGACGACGACGCCATCGTCGCAGCCCTGGTGCCGGTGCGCGGCATCGGGCGCTGGACGGTCGAGATGATGCTGATGTTCCGCCTCGGTCGCCCGGACGTGCTGCCGGTGGACGATCTGGGCGTGCGCAAGGGCGCGCAGGTGGTCGACAGGCTGGAAGCCCTGCCGACGCCCAGGGAACTGGCTGCGCGCGGCCAGTGCTGGGGGCCGTACCGCAGCTATGCCAGCTTCTATCTGTGGCGAATTGCCGACGCGGCGGCCGTCGGCAAGCCGGCGGTGAAGCGTTCGCAGGATTGAGGCAACGCAAGCCGAACCAACGTTGTCTGGATGAACTATTCGACGATCTCCGCCCCGGCATCGCGCAGCAATTCCTTCAATGCGTGGCGGTGGCAGTGTTCCTCGACCTCGCAATAACAGCCCACGCTGAAGTCCACCGGGTGCGACATGGCCGCAAGCAGCGCGATCGCGTGCTGTGCGTCCGGTCGCTTCATCTCGGCGCGGTAGTGGCGGAAGAAACTGGCCCAGTGCGCGGGCGTGGTCGCGCCATGCGCGATGTCCATCGTTTCCTGGCTTGGGGCCACGGTGGGCAGCCAGACATCGTAGAAATCGCGCTTCGCGAATTGATCCTTCGGCACGCCGCGCGGCGGGCGCCGCACGGTGCCGACGCGCAGTTTTTCCCCGGCGGCGCGGGGTGTCCCCAGACGGACGACGCGGATGGCCATGAGCGTTTATTCTTTGCGACCTGACGGTGGGCAGAGCATCCTGCACGGCGCGTCAACGCACCGTCATGGTGACCTGTTGATGGAACTTTCAGCGGCCTCGCGCGTCAGACGCGGGCGACTGCGACAAGGAGGTAGCGTGGCGATTGTGAAAGTGTCCCGAATGGGCGTAAGCCTGTTGCTGACGGGGTTGCTGATCGCACCGGTATGTGCGCAGCAGGTGGCGCCGCCCGTGGTGGACGCGGATGGCGTGCGACTTGAGGCGACGGTCGTGGTCCAGGGCGAGCAGCCGGGCCCCGGAATGTGGATCGTCCGTAATGGCAGCCACGACCTGTACCTGTTGGGGACCTTGAGTCCGCTGCCGGATCGGATGCAGTGGCGGGCCACGCAGGTGCAGGCGGTGCTGGCGCAGGCGCAGGAGGTGATCCGGCTGCGCGGGGTACGTCTGGATATGAAACTGGGGTTCAGCAACATTCTGCTGCTGCCGCGCCTGCTCGGTGCGCGCAAGAATCCGGATGGCAGAACCCTGCAGGAGCTGGTGTCGCCAGCGTCGTATGCCCGTTGGCAGGCGCTGAAGGCGCGCTACATCGGCAGCGATCGCGGCGTCGAGCGCTGGCGTCCGCTATTTGCCGCGCAGGAACTGTATGTGAAGGCGATGAAGCGCAGTGGCCTCGACCTGGAAGACCGGGTCTGGCCGGTGGTGGCGGCGGCGATCGAGCAGCACCATCCGACCGTTACGGTGGTGGAGGTGACGCTGAAGATTGCCGATCCCAAATCGGTGCTCAAGGAATGGTCGAAGACCACGCTCGACGACCTGGCCTGCTTCGACAACACCATGGCCAGCATCGAAACCGACATCGATGCCATGCGCGCGCGGGCCAACGCGTGGGCAACCGGTGACATTGCGGCGCTGCAGGCGCTGCCGCCCGCCTATCGCTGGGAGGCGTGCCGCAGCGCGGTCACCGAGGCCGGCATCGGCAAGCGGTTGGGTTATGGCGACGCCCGTCAGCAGCTCGATGCGCGCTGGCTGGCGGCGGCGCAGGCCGCGCTGGGGAAGAACGACGTCACCTTCGCTGCCGTGCCGCTGGGCCAGCTGCTCGGCAGCAACGGCTATCTGGCGCAGCTGCGGGCCAAGGGTTACACCGTGCTGGCGCCGGACGCCGACGACGAGGAATGACGCCCGGATCGACGCTCTGAGCGCGTCCGTTCAGGACACGGCGCGAGTCCTGCTGGGTACGCCGGAGTCCAAGCCCCAGCGGCGCACGATCGCCGCGCGCACGCCGTCTGCGTCCAGCCCCGCCTCGGCCAGCACCTGCGCGCGGGTGCCCTGTGCCAGGAAGGCGTCGGGGAGTCCGATGTGCTGGATCGGCAGGTACACGCTTTCGGCGGCCAGCAGTTCGGCCACCGCGCTGCCGGCACCGCCGGCGACGGCATTGTCCTCCAGCGTGACGAAGCCCTCGTGGCTGTGCGCCAGTTCCAGGATCAGATTGCGGTCCAGCGGCTTGACGAAACGCATGTTGACCACGGTCAGCCCGAATTCCCGGCCGACCGCCTCGGCCGCCGGCAGCAGTGCGCCGAAGGCCAGCAAGGCCAGCTTGCCGCCACGGCTGCGCAGTTCGGCCTTGCCGATCGGCAGCGTGTCGAGCGACGGCTGGACCGCGACCCCGGGTCCGGCATCGCGCGGGTAGCGCACGGCGGCGGGTCCGGGGTACTGGAAGCCGGTGCTGAGCAGCTTGCGGCATTCGTCCTCGTCGGCGGGCGCCATCACCACCAGGTTGGGCACGCAGCGAAGATAGGTAAGATCGAAGCTGCCCGCGTGGGTGGCACCGTCGGGGCCGACCACGCCGGCGCGGTCGATTGCAAACAGAACGTCAAGGTTCTGGATTGCGACATCGTGGATCAGCTGGTCGTAGGCGCGCTGCAGGAAGGTCGAATAGATCGCGACCACCGGCTTGGCGCCTTCACAGGCCATGCCGGCAGCCAGCGTGACTGCGTGCTGCTCGGCGATGGCCACGTCGAAATAACGGTCCGGGTAGGTCTGGCTGAAGCGCACCAGGCCGGAGCCTTCGCGCATCGCGGGGGTAATGCCCATCAGCTTCGGGTCGGCGGTGGCCATGTCGCACAGCCAGTCGCTGAAGACGTCGGTATAGGACGGCTTCTTCGCGCCGGCCTTGCCGATGACGCCGATGGACGGGTCGAACGGGGCGACCGCGTGGTAGCCGATCTGGTCGTCCTCGGCCAGCTCGTAACCCTTGCCCTTGGTGGTGATGACGTGCAACAGCTGCGGGCCCTTCAGACCCTTGAGCGTTTTCAGTGTCGCAAGCAATGCGTCGATGTCGTGGCCGTCGATCGGGCCGGTGTAGTGGAAGCCCATCTGCTCGAACAGGGTGGAGGGCACGAACATGCCCTTCCAGTGTTCTTCCCAGCGCTTGACGAAGCGCGCCGGCGGGCTCTTGCGCTTGTCGCCCAGCAGTTTCTTGCCGCCTTCGCGCAGGGCGTTGAGCGTCTTGTTGCCGGACATCCGCCCGAGCATCTTGGTCAGGCCGCCGACCGCCTCGCTGATCGACATCCGGTTGTCGTTGAGGATCACCAGCAGGTTGGGGTCCTCGTCCATGCCGCCGGCGTGGCCGAGCGCTTCCCAGGCCATGCCGGCGGTCATCGCTCCGTCGCCGATCACGGCCACGATCCGGCGATCGCTGCCCGCCTGGGCATCGGCGATGGCCATGCCCAGCGCGGCCGAGATCGAGGTCGAGGAGTGGCCGACCCCGAAAGTGTCATAAGGGCTTTCGTCACGGCTCGGGAACGGCATCACGCCGTCCTTCTGCTTGACCGTGTGGATGCGGTCGCGGCGTCCGGTCAGGATCTTGTGCGGGTAGGCCTGGTGGCCCACGTCCCAGACCAGCCGGTCTTCGGGCGTGTTGTACAGGTAATGCAGCACCGTGGTCAGTTCGACCACACCCAGGCCTGCGGCGAAGTGGCCGCCGGACTTGCCAACGGACTCGATCAGGTAGGCGCGCAGCTCGTCAGCCACCGCGCGCACGTCGGATTCAGGCAGCGCGCGCAGGTCGGCCGGGGAGTCGATGTGCGACAGCAGCGGGTAGCGGAGCGCGTCGATCATGCGTGCATTGTCGCGCCTGCGCGGGCGGTGGGCAACGCGGGAAACCGAACTTTTGCTCCAAACGAGTGTTTGGCGGCGTCCGCGGTGGCAGGGCGCCGCCGCATGCCGCTGTCAGCTGCAGCTGCCGCAGCAGGTCGTGCCTTCCGGATGCTCGGGAGCGAGGCTGGCATGGAAGCCGGCCGCGCGCAGCGCGTCGCTGATGTCGGCTTCGCGCAGGTTTCCCTCCACCAGCAGGCGGCCGCGGTCG
>NZ_JAMQHN010000118.1 GCF_025993755.1 Thermomonas sp.
AGGCCAACGAGATCCTGCGCAAGGCCAGCGCGTATTTTGCCCAGGCGGAGCTCGACCGCCGGTTCAAGCCATGACGGCGTTCATCGACGAACACCGCCACGTCTACGGAGTCGAGCCGATCTGCAGGGTGCTGCCGATCGTTCCGTCGACCTACTACACGCACGCGGCCCGTACGGCTGATCCGGAACTGCAGCCCGACCGCTGGTGGCGGGACGAAGCGCTGTGCACCGAGATCCGTCGGGTCTGGGACGAGAACAAGCAGGTCTATGGCGTGCGCAAGGTCTGGAAGCAACTGCGCAGGGAAGGCTACCAGGCGGCGCGCTGCACGGTGGCGCGGTTGATGAAGCGGCTGGGGCTGGCTGGCGTGGTGCGCGGCAGGGTCGTGAAGACCACGCACAGCGACAAGGCGCAGCCCTGCCCGCTGGATCTGGTAAACCGGCAGTTCAAGGCCGACCGACCCAATGCGCTGTGGGTCAGTGACTTCACCTACGTCTCGACCTGGCAGGGCTTCGTCTACGTGGCGTTCGTGATCGACGTGTTCGCGCGCCGGATCGTCGGCTGGAAGGTGTCCAGTTCGGCACGTACGGACTTCGTGCTCGATGCGCTGGAACAGGCCCTGTATGCCCGGCGGCCAGCCCAGGACGGCTTGGTCCACCACTCCGACCGCGGCGTGCAATACGTCAGCATCCGCTACACCGAGCGCTTGGCTGAGGCCGGGATCGAGCCGTCGGTGGGTAGCGTCGGCGACAGCTACGACAACGCGTTGGCCGAGACGATCAACGGGCTGTACAAGGCCGAAGTAATCCATCGACGCTCCTGGCCCAGTCGGGAAGCGGTCGAACTGGCCACGCTGGATTGGGTGGACTGGTTCAACCACACGCGTTTGCTGGGGTCGATCGGCGACATCCCACCAGCCGAAGCCGAAGCGATTTACTATCAGCAAACCCGTGAACTCGCCATGGCGGCGTGACTCACACCAACGAGTCTCCGGGATTCCCGGGGCGGTTCAGGCGACACCCGTGCGATGGGGGCGCTTTTGCCTCCGTCGCCGCCTCTCTGTTCTCCGTTTTCTCTGGTGGTCACGCGAGCGTTCTCGAGGTCACTTCCTTTGCTGGCGCGGGTTTAGAGGCGGTCGGTTGTGGTTGGCAACTCCTGTAGCGGTGGCGACCGAATCCCGAGCGGCCACAAAAAACCGCCCGTAGGCGGTTGCTGGCAGCGCGACGCGCTCACTCGGGTGGCAGGAGCACCCGTGTCTGGTCGCCTCACCCTCGGGGAAAACATGCTCCTGTTGCGCCGCGAGACTTCGACGAACTGCTCGACCGTGCCGCCGAACGCGGAGCCGAGCGTTGCCTCGCCCACTTCGGGCTGGAAAGCGGCAGTGCTGCGAAGGACATCCGCGAATTGCGCGATTTGCTGGAAGCGTGGCGCGATGCCCGCCGTAATGCATGGCAAACCACGGTGAAGGTCATCACCACCGGCATCCTGGCCGCGCTGCTGGTCGGCGCTGCCATCAAGTTGAAGCTGATGGGTGGCGCGCAATGAATTCCAAGCTCTGGCTGCTGGATAACTGGCGGCGCGTGCTCCGTCGTGCCTGGAACATCCGCTTCTCGCTGCTGGCAGCGGCTTTCACGGCGGCGGAAGTGGTGGTGCCGCTGTTTGGTGACGTGCTGCCGCGTGACGCATTCGTGCTGTTGGCCTTCGCTGCCAGCATCGGCGCAACCGTGGCCCGCATCGTGGCGCAGCCGGAGATGCGCCGATGATCCGGCCACCGCAAAGATGCACCGTGGCCGCGTTGACGCTGTCCGCCGCCGCCCTGGTCGGCATCGTGCTGCACGAGGGCTACACCGACCGCGCGGTGATCCCGGTCAAGGGCGATGTGCCGACCATCGGCTTCGGCACCACCACCGACGTGAAGATCGGCGACACCACCACGCCGCCAAAGGCGCTGGCGTGGGAGCCAATAACGATTCCCCAACCGTTTCCGGTTGGGGTTTTCCTGCCCGTCGCGCCCGTGCTGGCGTGTTGGCGTGCTGGCGTGCTTGCGTGCTTGCGTGCGGGCGTGCGGGCGTGCGTGCTTGCGGGCGATGCCGGCGACGCCGTCGGAACGGGTGGCTGCAGGAAACGGTTGAATGCGGTTTGGCGGCGGGCGGGTGAAGCGATCGGTCCGCGAATCGGCTTATCGTGGATTGCGGCCAACAAAAAACCCCGCTTCCGCGAGGTCTGATGCTTGCAGCTTTGGTGCCCAGGAGAGGACTCGAACCTCCACGGTTTTACCCGCTAGTACCTGAAACTAGTGCGTCTACCAATTCCGCCACCTGGGCAGGTGGTGAGCTGCACATTTTCCGGTGCGGCGGAGGACATGTCAATCGGGACCCGTCGTCCGCAGCAGGCGGGAGCGGTCCGTGTGTCGACACCGGCGCCCCTGTACCATCGACGCATGAGCAGATCTTCCGGAAAGCGCGGCGGCGGTCGCGACAAGGGCCCCATCGCCGCGACGCGCGGGGGAAGCAGATCCGGTGCGGGCGACGCGACGGGGGGCGCGGGAAAGACCGGCAAGACCGGGAAACGCGCTACCGCGCCGCGGTCCGGCAAGTCGGGCGGCCTGCCGGCGTGGATGCCGGAGCCGCCGCCGGGACCTCCGCAGCGCAAGGGGAAGGCAAGCCGATCCGCGCCACCGGCGGCGCGCGCGCAGCCCAGGGATCCGCAGGCGCGACGCGAGGCCGAGCGCTACGCGCAGCCGATTGCCAGCCGTGAGCTGATCCTGCAGGTGCTGGCCGACAGCGATGGGCCGCTGAAGGACACCGAGTTGGCGGCGACTTTGGGGCTGGAGGCACCGGAACGCTTCGATGCGCTGCAGAAACGGTTGACGGCGATGCTGCGCGCCGGGCAGCTGCTGCAGAACCGGCGCGGCGGCTTCGTGCCGGCGCAGCAGGCCGAATTGATCGCCGGCAGCGTGATCGCCAATCCCGACGGCTTCGGCTTCCTGCGGCCGGAGCAGGGCGGCGACGACCTGTTCCTGCCGCCCTACGAAATGCGCAAGGTCAGTCACGGCGATCGGGTGCTGGCCAGCCTGACCGGGATGGACCATCGCGGTCGCGGCGAGGCCACGATCGTCGAAGTGCTGGAACGGCGCCTGAGCCGTCTGCTCGGTCGCTATACCGAAGAGCTCGGGGTCGCCTACGTGGTGCCGGACGACCGCCGCATCCTGCGCAACGTGATGATTCCGCAGGACGCGCGCAACGGTGCGAAGGCCGGGCAGTTGGTGGTCGCCGAGATCACCGTGGCACAGGACGCGCACCGGCCGCCGATCGGCCGGATCGTGGCGGTCCTGGGTGACCGCCTGACGGCTTCGCAGGCGGTCGAGGCGGCGATCCACGGGCACGACATCCCCAGCGAGTTTCCGCCGGAGGTGCTGGCCGAAGCCGTGGCCATCCCGCTGGAGGTGACGGCGGCCGAGGTGCGTGGCCGGGTCGATCTGCGCGCGCTGCCGCTGGTCACCATCGACGGCGAGGACGCGAAGGATTTCGATGACGCGGTCTGCTGCGAACCGAACCAGGACGGTTTCCGGCTGATCGTCGCCATTGCCGATGTTTCGCACTACGTCCGGCCCGGCGCGCCGCTCGACGCCGAGGCGCAAAAGCGCGCCACGTCGGTGTATTTCCCGGGTTTCGTGGTGCCGATGCTGCCGGAGACGCTGAGCAACGGCATCTGTTCGCTCAATCCGAAGGTGGATCGCCTGTGCTTTGTCTGCGACATGCAGGTGGGCCGCGATGGGCGCGTGTCGGCGTCGCGTTTCTACGAGGCGGTGATGCACTCGCACGCGCGATTGACCTATACCGACGTGTGGAACGCCGTGGGGGAGGGCATCGCCGACGACGACCGCGAGGCGGCGCTGGCGAAAATCGGCACGCTCCTGCCGCGGATCACGCAACTGCACCAGCTCTACCGGGTCCTCGGCAGGGCGCGCGCGCGGCGCGGCGCGATCGAGTTCGAAAGCAGCGAGGTGCGCTTCCTGCTGGACGCGAAGGGCGCCGTCACCCAGGCCGGCATGCTCCAGCGCAACGATGCCCACAAGCTGATCGAGGAATGCATGATCGCCGCCAACGTGGAAGCGGCGCGGCATCTGCTGGAATCCGGCATCCCGGCGCCGTTCCGGGACCATGATCGGCCGCCGGAGTCGAAATATGCCGATCTGGAGGAATTCCTCAAGGAATTCGCGCTGCGGCTGCCGCCCTGGGGCAAGGTCAGGCCGAAGGATTTCCGCAACCTGCTGGAAAAGATCCGCGATCGCCCCGACGCCACGCTGCTGGAATCCGTTCTCCTGCGCAGCCAGTCGCTTGCGGTGTACGCGCCGGACAACATCGGCCACTTCGGGCTGGCGCTGGAGGCCTACGCGCACTTCACCTCGCCGATCCGCCGCTACGCCGACCTGCTGGTGCACCGTGCGCTCAAATACGCGCTCTCCGGCGGTCGACGCGATGCCTACACCTACAGTCCGCACGAGATGGCCGCGCTGTCGCTGCAGTGCTCGGAGCGATCGCGGCGCGCCGACGAGGCCCAGCGCGAAGTGGACGAACGCTATCGGGCGGCGTGGATGGAAGAGCACGTCGGCAAGGAATTCGACGGCACCATCAGCGGCGTGACGAGCTTCGGGCTGTTCGTCGAACTCGACGACTCCAAGGTCAACGGCCTGGTGCACGTCACGCAGCTGCCGCGCGATTTCTACCAGTTCGACGCCGTGCGCAAGACCCTGACCGGCGAGCGTCGCGGCAAGTCGTGGCGACTGGGCGACCGCGTGCGCGTGGTCGTGCTCAAGGCCAGCGTGGAGGAGCGCAAGATCGATTTCCGGCTGGTCGAGGAAGCCGGCGAACCGAAACCGCCGCCGCCGCGCGGGCAGCCGGCCAGGCGGACGAAGCAGCGGTATTGAGGCGCGCAACGGCCTGGAAGCACCGAAGCGAAGGGAGTGGTGGCGCCGGCGCGGATGGACGTTTCAGCCTGCGTGCGGATCGACGAGGGTTCGCGATCCCGGCTCGACCAGACCGTGGTCACAAAGCCACAGCCAGGCCGCTTCCGCATCCTGCTCCGCATAGGCGCGCGCCGAGCCGAGCCGGAAGGTGTAGCCCCAGGCGTCCATGTCGGCCCAGATGCGTTCGCGGCCGACGCCGGGCAGGGCGTCGCCGAGCAGACCCTGCAGGACGCAGACGGCGTCTTCCTCGGGCACCGAGTCGGTGGCGTCGGTGTGGACCTGCGCCCGACGCCCGGGCGGCAGCACGATCAGGTGGCCGGCTTCGTGCAGCAGCGAGTGCACGGGGGTGTCGCCGCGCGCGTACACGGTGCAGCCGATGATGCCGGCTTCGGCGTCGCCCCAGTAGCTGCCGGGAATGGGTGCGCCGTCGGCCACCCGTTGCAGGGTCAGGCCGTAGCGGTGGAGCAGGGCGGCGGGTGCATCGAAGCCGATGTCGCCCAGCCGGAGGACGCCGGTGCCCGCGCCGAACGGAAGCGGCGCCTCGGCCTGCATCATCCGGCGGCGGAACCGCGCTCCGGCAGCGAGACCGAGATGTCGAGCACGTCCTGGTCGCCGTTCTTCACCAGATCGACCTTCACCTCGTCGGCTTCCACGTTCACGTACTTGCGGATCACTTCGAGGATCTCGCGCCGCATCAGCGGCAGGTAGTCCGGCGCGCTGTCGGAGCTGCGCTCCTGCGCGATCAGGATCTGCAGGCGGCTCTTGGCGGTCTGTGCGGTGTTCTTGCGGGGCTTGAGGAAGTCGAAGATGGACATGCGTCAACCTCCGAACAGCTTGCTGAAGAAGCCCTTCTTCTCCACCGTAGTGAAGCGCATCGGACGATCCTCGCCCAGCAGGCGCGCCACCGCGTCGTCGTAGGCCTGTCCCGCCGTCGACTCGGGATCCATGATCACCGGCTCGCCCTTGTTGGACGCGTTGAGCACGTCGCCGGATTCGGGGACCACGCCGATGGTTTTCAGGCCCAGCACTTCCTCGACGTCGGCCACCGAGAGCATCTCGCCGTCGGCCACGCGCTGCGGGCTGTAGCGGGTCAGCAGCAGGTGCGACGCCACCTCGCCTTCGCCGCGCTCGGCGCGGTGGGTCTTGGAGGCCAGCAGGCCGAGCACGCGGTCGGAGTCGCGCACCGAGGACACTTCCGGGTTGACCACCACGATGGCGCGGTCGGCGAAATACATCGCCAGGAAGGCGCCCTTCTCGATGCCGGCCGGCGAGTCGCAGACGATGTAGTCGAAGCCGTCGGCGGCCAGGTCCTTGAGCACCTTCTCGACGCCGTCGCGCGACAGCGCGTCCTTGTCGCGGGTCTGCGAGGCGGCCAGCACGAACAGGTTCTCGAAGCGCTTGTCCTTGATCAGCGCCTGCCGCAGCGTGGCTTCGCCGTGGATGACGTTGACGAAGTCGTACACCACGCGTCGCTCGCAGCCCATGATGAGGTCGAGGTTGCGCAGGCCGACGTCGAAGTCGATGACGGCGACTTTCTTGCCGTGGCGTGCGAGACCGGTGGCGAGGCTGGCGCTGGTGGTGGTCTTGCCGACGCCGCCCTTGCCCGAGGTGACTACGATGATTTCGGCCAAGCTGGCTTCCTCCGTGATCGTGGTGCGGCGTCAGTCGAGCGCCGCGAGTTTGAGTTGTCCCTGTTCCAGCCAGACCTGGACGGGTTTCCCGACGAGGTCGCGTGGTACGTCGTCCAGCACCTTGTAGCGTCCCGCCACCGCCACCAGCTCCGCGCGGAACTCGCGGCAGAAAATGCGTGCGTCCTCGTTGCCCTGCGCGCCGGCCAGCGCGCGGCCGCGCAGGGCGCCATAGATGTGGATGTTGCCATCGGCCAGCACTTCCGCGCCAGCGCCCACGGTGGCCAGCACGGTCAGGTCGCGGTGTTCCGCGTAAATCTGCTGGCCGGAGCGCACTGGCGTGGTCTGGACCAGTCCCGGCGATGTCGGCGCCGCGGCGTTGGGCGCGGGTTCCGTGGCCGGCTTTGCCGAAACCTTCGGCTCGGGTTGCGCGCCGGAGCCGGCGGGTTCGGGCGCGCTTTCCGCGGGTGCGGATTCGGCGCCGGTGCGTTCGTAGCTGGCGCGAAACTTGGCCAGCAGCGGCAGGTCGATTTGCCTGGATAGCGCGTCGATTTCCCGGGTGCCGTAGGCCAGCGCCACCGGCAGCACGCCGGCATTGCGCAGGCCGTCGATCAGGGCGCGGGTCTCGGCTTCAGAAGGCGGCTTGGCCAGTCCGCCGAAGTCGAGCACCACGGCCGCGCGTTCGAACAGTTTCGGTGCACGCTCGACGCGCTCGCGCATTTCGGCGGAAAGTCTGTCGACGTCGAGCGCGCGCACGCGCAGGTTGGCGATGCCGACCTGGCCGAATTTCAGTTCCCCCGCCTGCGAGTAATCCGGCGTTGCGCTCATGCGTGGGTGCCGGTCGCGGCGGGCGTGGCGTGGGCTGGGTGGCGCGGCTGCAGCAGCCACGGGACGTCGGGCAGCGCCGTGCC
Source organism: Thermomonas sp. (assembly GCF_025993755.1). GTDB lineage: Bacteria > Pseudomonadota > Gammaproteobacteria > Xanthomonadales > Xanthomonadaceae > Thermomonas. The sequence goes on from NZ_JAMQHN010000118.1 coordinate 7,506, forward strand.
GTAGGTGGCGCGGACCCAGGGGTAGCTGCACAAAGTCTTCATCAGCATCGCTGCCCGCAGTTCCACCCCGGGCATGAGGTGCTGGCCGACCTCGCGGAAGCCGAAGCTGCCGTGGAACAGCAGGGCGTGGTCGGAGCCGTGTTCGAGGAAGACTTCGCAGGCCAACTGCGGGTAGCGCAATTCGGCATAGCTTTGCACATCGGCATAGAGCGCACGACCGACGCCGCCGCCGCGACGACGGCTGGCGACCACCACCCGGTCGATGTAGAAAAACTCCGGATAGCGCTCGCGGAACCAGGCGAAGTTGCTGCTTGCGTGCGGCGCGTCGGAGCCGAAGCCGATCAGGAATCCGGCCATGCTGCCGTCGCGCTCGGCCACGCGGAAGTATTCCGCGGTGTCGTACATCCGCCGCAGCTTCGCGGCGTCCAGCGGGAGGATCGCGGGGCCGGCGGCGTTGTTCAAGGCGAGGACGGAATCCAGGTCCTGCTCGCACACGTCGCGGATCGCGATCGACATTCCGTGAGGCTCCGATGGCTGTGGCGGGCCCGCGACTGCGGGAGTGGCCATTATCGCATGCCCGGCCGTTGCGGGAACATGACCATTGCCCTTCGGCGGGAGCGATGGGGTGCGGTATAAGGCGTCATGCTCGCCCATCTTTCCCACACCCGGTTGCTGCGCTACGCCGGCTTGTTCACCTGGGGCGTGGTGGGGTTGCCGCTGCTGTATTCGTGGATGGCGCCGTACCTTGCCAATGCCACGGCCGAGGACCTCGCCCTGCGGCCGATGCCGTGGCAGGGCTGGGTGGCCTACCTGGCCTTCGGGCTGAGCTACGGTTGGATCACCCGCGGGCTGGGTGGGCGCGGGCGCAACGGCGCCGATTACCTGCTGCTGGTGGTGCTGACGCTGGCGGCGCTGGGGGTCAGCTATTTCACCCGAACCGGGCTGGGCAGTGTCCTTTTGATGGTGGCAGCTTGCGTGCTGCCGTGGCTGTTGCCGTTGCCGGTGGGGGCGGCCTGGCTGCTGATTGGCCAGCTGGCGGTCGCGCCGGTGTTCATCCGTTGGCTCGATTTTCCGCCGCTGGAAGCGTTGATGCAGTCGATGCTGTACGCGGGGTTTTCCGGCTTCGTGTTCGTGGTCAGTCTTGCTGCGTTGCAACAGACGCAGGCGCGCGAGGAGCAGCGCCGGCTCAACGCCGAGCTGCGTGCGACACGTGCACTATTGGCCGACAGCGCCCGGGTGAACGAGCGCACCCGCATCTCGCGCGAACTGCACGACCTGCTGGGCCACCACCTGACCGCGCTCAGCCTGAATCTCGAAGTGGCCGGCCACCTGTCGGAGGGGCGGGTGCGCGAGCACGTGCTGCAGGCGCATGCGCTGGCGCGGCTGCTGTTGACCGACGTGCGCGAGGCGGTCAGCCAGCTGCGCGATAGCGGCGTGATCGACCTCGGGGCGGTGCTGCGGCCGCTGGCCGAGAACGTGCCCAGCCTGGCCATCGACATGGACATCGAAGAGCCGCTGACGGTGGACGATCCCGCGCGCGCCCACGTCCTGCTGCGCTGCACCCAGGAGGCCATCACCAACGCCGTGCGCCACGCCGGTGCGCGTCATCTGTGGCTGGTGGCGCGCCGCGAGGGCGAGCGCGTGATCCTGCGGGTGCGCGATGATGGCCACGGCAGCGACGCGGTCGTTCCCGGCAACGGCCTGCGCGGCCTGGAAGAGCGGCTGCAGCAGTACGGCGGGACGCTGGCGGTGGACAGCCAGCGCGGAGAGGGTTTCCAGCTCACAATGGCCCTGCCGGTGGCCGCCAATGCCGGCATCCGACTGCACGGAGAGAGCGACGCATGAGTGAATCCGCCCCGATCCGCGTTTTCCTGGTCGACGACCAGACCCTGGTCCGGCAGGGCATCCGCTCCCTGCTGGAACTGGCCGATGGCGTCGTCGTCTTCGCCGAGGCCAGCGACGGGCGCCAGGCCGTCGAGCGGATCCCGCAGATCCAGCCCGACGTGGTGCTGATGGACATGCGGATGCCGGAGATGTCCGGGCTGGAGGCACTGCAGGCACTGGGTGCCGCCGGGACGCTGCCGCCTGCCATCATCCTGACGACCTTCGACGATGACGCGCTGGTGCTGGCCGGGATCAAGGCGGGCGCCAAGGGCTATCTGCTCAAGGACGTGTCGCTGGAACAACTGGTGGGCGCGATCCAGACCGTGGCCCGCGGCGGTTCGCTGGTCCAGCCGGCCGTCACCCAGCGGTTGCTGTCGGGTCTGGAACACATGCACAACGAGTTCGTCAGCCTCGACCAGCCCGATCCGCTGACCGACCGCGAGACCGAGATTCTGCGCCTGATGGCCTCGGGGTTCTCGAACAAGGAAATCGCCAATTCCCTGCACGTGGCCGAAGGAACGATCAAGAACCACGTGTCCAACATCCTCTCCAAGCTCGGCGTGCGCGACCGCACCCGGGCGGTGCTCAAGGCGTTCGAGCTGAAGCTGGTCTGATGCCGGCAGCGACTTCGCCGCGGGGGCGCTACCCGCCTGTGCTCTGGCCGCGCGCTGTCGGATGCGTCCGGCGTCACGGTTTCCCGCCTCGATGCTCGCCTGCGCTCGGGGTTATTTGCTAGGATGACGGGTCTGCGCGACCCTGCGGCTGCCATTGATCTTCCCGGAGATTCCTGAATGACTCGTGTGCTCGAGATCCTGATTTCCTTGGCGATTGTCGCCGGGCTGTATCTGGCCCTGGGGCTGGTGCTGCCGTCCTCGCGTCACCTCAGCGAACAGGTCGAAACCAATCGCAAGCTCACGATCGTCTTCGATACGGTCAACAGCTTCCGTCGCTTCAAGGACTGGAATGCGGTGGCGCTGCGCGATCCGCGCATGCAGCTGACCCTGTCCGGGCCGGAAGAAGGCGTGGGCGCCAAGTTGAGCTACGTCTCGCAGGAAAGGAACATCGGCTCGGGTTCGTGGGAAATCGTGCAGAGCCAGCCGAACAAGATGGTCGGCATCCGGATCCAGGACGAGACCCGCGGCGACAACAAGCGCACCGCGTACTTCCTGCGCCCGACCGGCCGCAACAACCGCAACGTCGAGATCATCCAGACCTATGACGTGGACTATGGCTGGAACATCTTCGGTCGTTACGCCGGCCTCTATGTGACGCGCCACATGGGCGAGGACATGAAGCTGAGCCTGGCCCGGCTGGTGACCACGCTGGCGTCGGTTCCGAACATCGATTATCGCGTGCAGGGCAGCGGCATGACGCCGCCCAAGGTCGTCGACCGGCCGGAAGAGGACGTGCTGTACGTGACTGCCGGCGCGGTCGAGCGCGGCAACACCCAGATCCAGACCGCGATCAACAACAACAGCGAATGGATCAAGCGCACGATCGAGGCCAACGGGCTGGAAGCGGTCGGCCCCGTCCGCATCGTCACCACCGAACTCGGTTCGAGCACCTACAACTTCGACGTGATGCAGGTCGTGCGCCGCAAGGGCGGCGGTGCGGTCGGTCGCGTCACCATTCCGGCCGGCGCGCCGGTGAAGTACGAGCACCACGTGGCCGGCGGGCGCGCGGTGACGACCAGCTTCACGGGTTACATGGCCGGTCTGGAAAACGTGCGCAACGCCTTGCGCGCCTGGGCCGCGACCCACGGCTACGAGATCAAGGATCGCGCCTACGAGGATTACAATTCGGGCGTGGCGGGCGCGTTCACCGAGAACGGCAAGTTCGACGTGTACTGGCCGATCAAGTAAGGGCCGGACCGGCCCTGTCGCGGGCCGTGCCGACGCAAACGCCGCGCAAGTCGCGGCGTTTGCTTTTGGGAATGCTGGAAGGGAGTGCGAGATCCATGGCTGCGTCGAATACCCCGGGCTTGATCGTCCTGCGCCGCTACGTGGGTTCAATCGGCGCCCTGCTGGCCGCGCTGTCGGTGGCGCTCTACCTGTACGCCTCGCAGGACGTGGCGGGCCCGGGGACCGCCGCGATGCTGCAGGCCGCCGGCTTCGGATTCGCCCACGGCGTGGCGCTGGCCGCGCTGGCGCCGCTGGCGCAGCGCCCGGTGGCGCTGCTGGGACTGGGGCTGCTGCTTGCGGGCGTGGTCATGTACTGCGGCGGCGCGCTCGCGCAGGTGGTGCTGGCGATGGCGGCCGGCGTGGCCTTGCCGATCGGCGCGGCGCTGGCGATCACCGGCTGGCTGCTGTACGCCTACGATCGGCTGAAGGTCTGAGCGACGAGGCGTGCGGTGACGCGTCATTCGAGGGGGTTCGATACCGAAGCGGCGTTCGCGCATCTGTGCCGGCGCGACCGCAAGCTGG
>NZ_JAMQHN010000119.1 GCF_025993755.1 Thermomonas sp.
AGTATCGGGGAGCGACTTTCGGGAAGGGCTTCACCTCCGCCTGCCAGGATCTCCCCAAGCTCCACGAGGACCACGCGCTTCCCGCAATCGCGGTACAATGACGCGCTTCCCCACTTCCACATGGGACTGCCGATGCTCCGCATCCAGGCTGAAGCACTGACGTACGACGATGTTTCCCTCGTCCCCGCGCACTCCAGCGTCCTGCCCAAGGACGTCACTCTCGACACCCGCCTGACCCGCGACCTGCGCATCCGCCTGCCCCTGGCCTCGGCCGCCATGGACACCGTCAGCGAGGCCAGGCTGGCCGTCGCACTGGCGCAGCTGGGCGGCATCTCGATCATCCACAAGAACATGACCGCGCAGGCGCAGGCCGCGCAGGTGGCGTGGGTGAAGAACTTCGAGGCCGGCGTGATCCGCGAACCGCTGACCGTCGGGCCCGAAACCACCATCGGCGAAGTGCTCAAGCTCACCCGCGCGCGCAACATCTCCGGCGTGCCGGTGGTCGACGACAGCGGGCACCTCGTCGGCATCGTCACCGGCCGCGACATGCGCTTCGAGAAGAAGCTCGACGATCCGGTGCGGCACGTGATGACCAAGCGCGACCGGCTGGTCACCGTCAAGGAAGGCGCCAGCGACGAGGAAGTCGTCGAACTGCTGCACAGGAACCGGATCGAGAAGGTGCTGGTGGTCAACGACGCCTTCGAGCTGCGCGGGCTGATCACCGTCAAGGACATCCAGAAAAAATCCGACAATCCCAACGCCGCCTACGACAGTCACGAGCGCCTGCTGGTCGGCGCCGCGGTGGGCGTGGGCGGCGACACCGAGGCGCGGGTCGAGGCACTGGTCGGCGCCGGGGTGGACGTGATCGTGGTCGATACCGCGCACGGACATTCGCAGGGTGTCATCGAGCGCGTGGCCTGGGTGAAGAAGCACTACCCGCAGGTGCAGGTGATCGGCGGCAACATCGTCACCGGTGACGCCGCGCTGGCGCTGATGGACGCCGGCGCCGACGCGGTGAAGGTGGGCGTCGGCCCCGGGTCGATCTGCACCACCCGCGTCGTGGCCGGCGTCGGCGTGCCGCAGATCACCGCCATCGACATGGTGGCCACCGCGCTGAAGGACCGCATCCCGCTGATCGCCGACGGCGGCATCCGCTACTCGGGCGACATCGGCAAGGCACTGGTGGCGGGCGCGTCCAGCGTGATGATCGGCGGACTGTTCGCCGGCACCGAGGAGAGCCCGGGCGAAATCGAACTGTTCCAGGGCCGCAGCTACAAGAGCTATCGCGGCATGGGCAGCCTGGGCGCGATGGAGAAGGGCTCGAAGGACCGCTATTTCCAGGACGCCGCCGACGCCGACAAGCTGGTGCCGGAAGGCATCGAGGGCCGGGTCCCGGTGCGCGGCCCGCTGGCTGGCGTCGTGCATCAGCTGATGGGCGGCCTGCGCGCGACGATGGGCTACCTCGGCTGTGCCACGATCGAGGACATGCGCAGCAAACCGTCGTTTGTGCAGATCACCGGCGCCGGTCAGCGCGAAAGCCACGTCCATGACGTGCAGATCACCAAGGAGCCGCCCAACTATCGGGCGGGGTGAGGTGGCGCGCTTGCGAACCACCGGTTCGCGCGCCGCCGAACGCCCGGCCAGGGATGGCCGGGCAGGGCCATCCGGAGCCGAGGGTATTGCGCCATGGACGGCGACATCCGTTCTCAAAATGCGAAGCCGATGACCGCCATCCACTCCGACAAGATCCTGATCCTCGACTTCGGCGCGCAGTACACCCAGCTGATCGCGCGCCGCATCCGCGAACTCGGCGTGTATTGCGAAATCTGGGCGTGGGACCACGATCCCGCCGAGATTGCCGCGTTCGGTGCGAAGGGCATCATCCTGTCGGGCGGCCCGGAATCGACCACGGAAGCAGGCTGCCCGGCCGCACCGCAGCAGGTGTTCGATGCCGGCGTGCCGCTGCTCGGCATCTGCTACGGCATGCAGACGCTGGCGAAGCAGCTGGGCGGCGATACCGAAGCCGGCAACCAGCGCGAATTCGGCCATGCCGCGCTGGAGGTCGTCGCGCAGGACGCGCTGCTTTCGCAGGTGGCGACCACGCCCGAGCTGCGCAACGTGTGGATGAGCCACGGCGACCACGTGTCGCGTGCGCCAGAAGGGTTCGCCGTCACCGCCAAAACCGACCGCCTCGGCATCGCCGCCTTCGCCGACGACGCGAAGAAGATCTACGGCGTGCAGTTCCACCCGGAAGTGACCCACACCGCCGCCGGCGAGGCGCTGCTGCGCCGATTCGCGGTGGACATCTGCGGCTGCAGGACGCTGTGGACGGCGGCCAACATCATCGACGACCAGATCGCCCGCGTGCGCGAGCAGGTCGGCTCCGACGAGGTGATCCTCGGTCTTTCCGGCGGCGTGGATTCGTCCGTCGTCGCCGCGCTGCTGCACCGGGCCATCGGCGACCAGCTGACCTGCGTGTTCGTCGACACCGGCCTGCTGCGCTGGCAGGAAGGCGACCAGGTGATGGCGATGTTCGCCGAGCACATGGGCGTCAAGGTGGTGCGGGTGAACGCCGCCGACCGCTATTTCAAGGCGCTGGCAGGCGTCAATGACCCGGAGGCCAAGCGCAAGATCATCGGCAATCTCTTCATCGAAATCTTCGACGAGGAATCGGCCAAGCTGAAAAACGCCAAGTGGCTGGCGCAGGGCACCATCTACCCGGACGTGATCGAATCGGCCGGCAGCAAGACCGGCAAGGCGCACGTCATCAAGAGCCACCACAACGTCGGCGGCCTGCCCGAGCACATGAAGCTGGGCCTGGTCGAGCCGCTGCGCGAGTTGTTCAAGGACGAGGTGCGCCGGCTCGGCGTGGCGCTCGGCCTGCCGCGCGAGATGGTCTACCGCCACCCGTTCCCCGGCCCCGGCCTCGGCGTGCGCATCCTCGGCGAGGTGAAACCCGAATACGCCGAACTGCTGGCGCGGGCCGACGCCATCTTCATCGACGAACTGCGCAAGGCCGGACTGTACGACAAGACCTCGCAGGCCTTCGCCGTGTTCCTGCCGGTCAAGTCGGTGGGCGTGGTCGGCGACGCCCGCGCCTACGAATGGGTGATCGCCCTGCGCGCGGTGGAGACCATCGACTTCATGACCGCGCATTGGGCGCACCTGCCGTACGAGTTCCTTGGCACGGTTTCCAATAGAATAATCAATGAATTGCGTGGCATTTCTCGTGTTGTGTATGACATTTCCGGAAAGCCACCCGCAACGATTGAATGGGAATGAAGCGACCGTTTGCGCGCCACTGGCGCGCGGTCGCTTCATTGCCCCGTCGAATAGACGGGGCCGGGGCGAACGGCCCGTTTGCGAACCACTGGTCCGCGGGTCGTTCATTGCCCCGCCGAATAGGCGTGGCCGGGGCGAACGGCCTGTTTGCGAACCACTGGTTCGCGGGCCGTTCATTGCCCCGCCGAATAAGCGGAGCCGGGGCGAATGGCCTGTTTGCGAGCTACTGGCGCGCGGTCGCTTCATTGCCCCGCCGAATAGGCGTGGCCGGGGCGAACGGCCTGATTTCGAACCAAGCGACCCCTGAATGACCGAGACTGTGGCCAACGACCATCACTGGATGCGCCATGCCCTAGCGCTGGCTGCTCGTGCCCGCGACGAAGACGACGAAATCCCGGTGGGCGCGCTGGTGGTCGACGGGACCGGCAAGTGCATCGGCGAAGGCTGGAACCGCAACATCACCGACCACGATCCGTCCGCCCATGCCGAGATCGTGGCGCTGCGCGAGGCCGGCCGGGTCCTGAGCAACCATCGGCTGGTCGGCTGCACGCTGTACGTGACGCTGGAGCCCTGCGCCATGTGCGCGATGGCCATGGTGCATGCGCGCATCGCGCGGGTGGTGTTCGGCGCCTTCGATCCCAAGACCGGCGCGGCGGGCAGCGTGTTCGATCTGCTGGCCGATCCCCGCCACAACCACCGCGTCACGGTGACGGCTGGCGTGCTTGAGGCCGACTGCGGGGACATCCTGCGCCGGTATTTCCGGTCCAAACGGGCCATGTCGGTTCGCCCGGATGGCGATCCGGACCCAGGCGTGGCTTGAAGGATCGCCCCTGCCGCGTGCGCGATACATGGTCAGGGTGCGCCATTTCGGCCAATCTCGATTTTTGAGATTGATTTGCGCTATCTTCAGCCGGAGGTCGTTCAGGCTTGAACGATAGTCATGGCGGGCGCCGCGCGCATGATTTGCGGGTTTGCCATCCATGACGCAAGTCAACGCTGGTTGATGTTGCTTGTGATAAACCGCGTGCAAGGTGCTTGAATTGATGAACACGGATGTGACGAACGATCGGCTGATCTGGATCGACCTCGAAATGACGGGGCTTGATCCGCTTGCACACGAAATCATCGAAATCGCCACAGTCGTCACCGACGCCCAGCTCAACGTGCTGGCCGAAGGGCCGGAACTGGCGATTTCGCAACCGCTGGCGACGTTGGAAGCGATGGACGACTGGAACCGCAACCAGCACGGGAAGTCCGGGCTGTGGCGGCGGGTGCTGGAAGAGGGCGTCGCACTGGCCGAAGCGGAGGCACAGACGCTGGAATTCCTGAAGGTCTGGGTTCCTGCCGGGGCATCGCCCATGTGCGGCAATTCGATCTGTCAGGACCGCCGCTTCCTGAGCCGGCTGATGCCATCGCTGGAAGCGCATTTCCACTACCGCAACCTCGACGTCAGCACGCTCAAGGAATTGGCCCGACGCTGGGCGCCGGCGATCCACTCGGGGTTCAGCAAGACATCCGCGCACACCGCGCTGAGCGATGTGCGTGATTCCATCGACGAACTGAAGCACTACCGACGATTCATGGGCGCACTGGCGGGGCTTCCGCCGGGCTAGGGAGCGAAATCGGACGCATGAGCAGGGGGGCTCTCGTTTCCACAAGACATGCGCTGCTGGCGGCGTTGCTGCTTGTCGCATCCACTTGCGCGCTTTTTCTGCCGCAGACGGCAATTGCGCGGACGGTTTCCCCGGCCCGCGCGGAAAAGCCGATCTCCACCTTTTACCGTGAGGTCTGGACCACGCGGCAGGGCCTGCCGCACAACCAGGTCAACACGATGGCGCAGACGCCTGAAGGCTATCTGTGGCTTGGAACCTGGGAAGGCATCGTCCGCTATGACGGCCTTGAATTCCAGATCTTCGATCGCGGCAACACGCCGGAACTGAAGGACAACGGGATTCGTTCGCTTCAGGCCGCTGCCGATGGTGCGCTGGTCGCGGGTACCGCGCGCGGTGGCGTGGTCATCAAGCGCGGCAATCGCTGGCAGACCCTGGAGATGCGTGACGGGCTGGCGGAAAACAGCGTCATGGACGCGCTCATCGACCGCCGTGGGCGCCTGTGGGTGGCCCATGAGAGCCACGGCGTCACCCGCGTCGAGAACGGCAGATTCACGCATCTGAACGTCGCCAACGGTGGCCTGCCCAGCGACGTCGTCTACAGCCTTGCCGAGGATGGCGATGGCGATATCTGGGTCGCCAGCGCGCGCGGACTGGTGCATCTGACTGATCGGGGCAGCCGCGTGCTCGGATCGGGCGCCGGGCTGCCGGACGGCGCCATCGTGCACCTGACCCAAACCCGATCCGGGCAACTTCTGATCGGAACCGAGCGTGGCGCCTACCGCCGCATCGGCCACGAGGAGCGCTTCGAGCCGATTTCCCCGCTGCTGCCCAAGGACAACGTCCCCAGCCTGGCTGAAGATGCTGCAGGGAACCTGTGGGTCGGAACCATCAACAATGGCCTGTACCGGATGTCGGCGCTTGGCCTCGAACATTTCACCAGCGACGATGAACTGCCCAACAACCGCACGGCCTCTCTTCTGGTCGATCGTGAAGGCAGCCTTTGGGCCGGGACCAATGCCGGTCTGCTGCATCTGGCCGATACTCCTTTCACCAACTGGGGGCGCGCCCAGGGGATGAGCGATGACTATGTGCGGGCCCTGTCTCCAGCCGATCAGGGTGGCGTCTGGATCGGCACCGGTCGCGGCTTGAACCTGTGGCGGGATAACCGGGTCGTCGCCAGCTACACCCATGCCGACGGACTGCCGGGCGATTCGATCCTGAGCCTGCAGCCGAGCCGCGACGACAGCCTGTTGGTCGGCACTTACAACAACGGCCTGCTGCGCCTGCGCGACGGCAAGGTCGTCGCTCATTACGATACGGCGAGCGGCATGCCGGGAAGCGACCAGGTCCGCGCAATCGCGGAACAAGCCGATGGCACCCTCTGGATCGGCACCACCCGCGGACTGGTGCGATACCGCGATGGCCAATACCGGCTGATCACCCGTGCCGACGGACTTCCCAGGGAGTTCGTCCTGGCACTGCACATCGATCGCAAGGGCGCGCTCTGGGTGGGCACATCGGATGGGGTGGCGGTGATCCGGGGCGATCGGATCGAAACCATCGACGTGCGCGCGGTCAACGATGGCAAGGTCGAGTTCGACTTCCTGGACGATCCCGATGGCACGGTGTGGATCGCCAGCGACCGCGGCCTGATCCGCTGGCGGAACGGGCAGATGCATTCGCTGGGATTGGCCCAGGGCCTTCCGTTCGACACGTTCTTCGCGGTCGTCGACGACGGCCGCGGGGCGTTCTGGCTGACTTCCAACCGCGGCGTGCTTCGCGTTGCCCGAGCGTCGGTCGACGCGGTGCTGGACGGCCGCAGCAGCCGGCTGCAGGTGGACCACTTCAGCGAACCCGACGGGTTGGCCAGTGCACAGTGCAACGGCGGTTCCAGCCCGGCGGCGATCCTCGACGCACGCGGCAATGTGTGGGTAGCCACCGCGGGCGGCGCGGCGATGGTGGCACCAACCGCCCTCCAGGGCAACCGGCCGGCGCTGCCGCAGGTGGTGCTGGAACAGATCCTCGCCGACGACCGTGTCGTCGATTGGGTGGAAGGACAACCCCTGCAGCTTCCTGCGGGCACCCGGAAGCTTGAATTCCGCTATGCCGCGATCAGTTTCCTGATTCCGCGATTCCTGCGATACCGGCACCGGCTCAACGGCGTCGATTCGGGCTGGGTCGAAACCAGCAATCGCCGCATGGCGCAGTTCACGAACCTCGGCCCTGGCCAGTACGAGTTTGATGTTGCGGTCTCGGCGCCTAGCCTGGGTCAGGCCTGGAGCCCCCGCAGCACCCGCGTACAGATCGACATTGCGCCGCAGCTCTGGCAACGCACCGGTTTCCACGTTGCGTTGGTGGTCGCATTCGGTCTCCTCTTGGTGGGGTTGATCCGCTGGCGCACCCATAGCCTGCGCCAGCACGCCGCCCTGCTGGAACACGTGGTCGAACAGCGAACCCATGCGCTGAGCGAAAACGCTGCGGAACTGCGACGGGCGGACAAGGAGAAATCCGTACTTCTGGATCGCCTGCGCGAGCAGACCCGCGATTTCCAGCGCATGGCGCTGGAAGATTCGCTGACCCACGTCAGCAATCGCCGCAATCTGGACGCGATCCTTGCCGCCACCTTTGCCGGCGCTGTGGCCGCGGACAAGCCGCTGAGTTTCGCCTTGTTCGACGTCGATCTGTTCAAGCAGATCAACGACAACTATTCCCACGATTCCGGCGACCGCGCGTTGATCGCGATCGCGCACACGCTGCGCGACGGCGTCGGTGAGCGCGGTACCGTGGCGCGTTGGGGCGGCGAGGAATTCGCGGTTCTGCTTCCGGATACCGATCTCAAGAGCGCGCTGAAATTATGCGAGGAACTGCGCATCGCCGTTGAAGCGATCGATTGCAGCGCCTACGCGCCGGGCACCCGGTTGACCGTCAGCGCGGGCGTGGTCGACCGCACCGGCATCAGCCATCACGAGAAGATGGTCAGTCACGCCGACAAGCTGCTGTATTGGGCGAAATCGGCCGGACGCAACCGGGTGTGCGGCTGATATTGGGCCAAAGCCCATTGACAGACGTCGAGACGATTTCTGCGACGACTACGGCGTAGGGCCCGACCTGCCAGCGGCAGACGGGCCCCGCGAGAGGATCTTCAGTGCCTGGCTTTCGCCAGCGCCAGCCAGGTATCAACCACGGTGTCGGGGTTGAGCGAAACCGACTCGATGCCCTGTTCCATCAGCCACTGCGCCAGATCCGGGTGGTCGGACGGCCCCTGGCCGCAGATGCCGACGTACTTGCCCTTGGCGCGGGCGGTGGAAATGGCCATGGCCAGCATCTTCTTGACCGCAGGATCGCGCTCGTCGAAGCGGTGGGCAACGATGGCCGAATCGCGGTCGAGCCCGAGGGTAAGCTGGGTCATGTCGTTGGAGCCGATGGAGAAGCCGTCGAAGATGTCGAGGAACTCGTCGGCCAGCAGCGCGTTGGACGGGATCTCGCACATCATGATGACCTTCAGGCCACCTTCGCCTTGCACAAGGCCGTTCTCGCGCAGAACCTCGACCACCTCGCGGCCTTCATCCAGGGTGCGCACGAACGGGATCATCACCCACACGTTGGTCAGGCCCATGCCCTCGCGCACGCGCTTGACCGCGATGCACTCCAGCCCGAACGCCTGCTTGAAGTTCGGATCGATGTAGCGCGAGGCGCCGCGGAAGCCGATCATCGGGTTTTCCTCGTGCGGCTCGTACTTCGACCCGCCGAGCAGATTGGCGTATTCGTTGGACTTGAAGTCCGACAGGCGCACGATGACCGGCTTCGGGTACACCGAGGCGGCGATCGTGGCGATGCCTTCCTTCAATCGCTCGATGTAGAACTCCACCGGCGAGGCGTAGCCGGCGATGCGGGCGTCGATCTTCGCTTTCGTCGCGGCGTCCTGCCGGTCGTATTCCAGCAGCGCGTTGGGGTGCACGCCGATGTGGCTGGCGATGATCATCTCCAGCCGCGCCAGGCCGATGCCGGCATTGGGCAGCATGCCGAAGTCGAACGCGCGCTCCGGATTGGCCACGTTCATCATGATTTTCAGCGGTGCGGGCGGCATGTTGCCGAGGTCGGTCGTGGTGCGCTCGAAGGGCAGGGCGCCGGCGTAGATGTAGCCGGTGTCGCCTTCGGCGCAGCTCACCGTCACCTGTGCGCCGTCCTCGATGCGGTCCATGGCATCGCCGGTGCCGACTACGGCCGGCACGCCCAGCTCGCGGGCGATGATGGCCGCGTGGCAGGTGCGGCCACCGCGGTTGGTGACGATGGCGGCGCTGCGCTTCATCACCGGCTCCCAGTCGGGGTCGGTCATGTCGGCCACCAGCACGTCGCCGAGCTGGACGCGGTTCATGTCGTCGAGGCTGCGCACCACGCGGGCCACGCCGCTGCCGATCTTGCTGCCGATGGCGCGGCCCTCGGACAGCACCTCGCCGCGCTGCTGCAGCGCGTAGCGTTCGATCTGGGTGGCGTGGGCGCGCGACTTCACGGTTTCCGGACGCGCCTGCAGGATGTAGAGCTTGCCGGTGTTGCCGTCCTTGCCCCATTCGATGTCCATCGGGCGGCCGTAGTGCTGCTCGATGACCAGCGCCTGCTTGGCCAGTTCCTGCACGTCGGCGTCGGTGATCGAGAACCTGCCGCGCAGATCGGCCGGCGTGTCTTCGGTGCGCACGCGCTCGCCCGGCGCATCGGAATAGACCATGCGCAGCTGCTTGCTGCCCAGCGAGCGGCGCAGGATCGCCGGCTTGCCGGCCTGCAGGGTGGGCTTGTAGACATAGAACTCGTCCGGGTTGACCGCGCCCTGCACGACCATCTCGCCCAGGCCGTAGCTGGCGGTGACGAACACCACGTCGCGGAAGCCGGATTCGGTGTCCAGGGTGAACAGCACGCCGGACGCGCCGACGTCGGAACGCACCATCAGCTGCACGCCGGCGGACAGGAACACGTCCTCGTGCTTGAAGCCGTGGTGGACGCGATAGGCAATCGCGCGGTCGTTGTACAGGCTGGCGAAGACTTCCTTGACCTTGCGCACCACGTCGTCGGCGCCGGTCACGTTGAGGAAGGTTTCCTGCTGGCCGGCGAAGGACGCATCGGGCAGGTCTTCGGCGGTGGCGGAGGAGCGCACCGCCACCGCGATGTCGGCCGCGCCGCTGTCGGCGCAGAGCTTCGCGTAGGCACCGCGGATGTCGGCATCCAGTTGCGGCTGCAGCGGGGCATCGATCACCCAGCCGCGGATTTCGGCGCCGGCTTTCGTCAGCGCCGGCACGTCCTCGACATCGACCGTCGCCAGCTTGTCGTAGATGCGCGCGTGCAGGTCGTTGTGGTCGATGAAGGCCTTGAACGCATCGGCGGTGGTGGCGAAGCCGCCCGGCACCGAGACGCCGAGATCAGACAATTGCCCGATCATCTCGCCCAGCGAGGAATTTTTGCCGCCCACCTGGGCGAGATCGGACAGGCGCAGGTCGTGCAGCCAGAGGATGTTGGCGGTCAAGGCGGACTCCGGAAGGGGGGCGGCGGATGCGCACGAAACTCGGCTATTTTAACCCGTCGAGCAGCGAAGGAACCCCGATGGATGCCGTGCGTCCCGTGTTTTACGTCTCCGATGGCACCGGCATCACCGCCGAAACCATCGGCCACAGCCTGCTGACCCAGTTCGAGGGGCTGCGTTTTTCCACCGATCGACTGCCGTTCGTCGACACGCTGGAGAAAGCTCGTGAAGCCTCGGCGCGAATCCAGGCGGCGGGGAAGGCCAGCGGGCTGCGGCCGATCGTGGTCAATTCCTGTGTCGATCCGGTCCTCAACCAGACCCTGGCCGACAGTGGGGCGCTGATGCTCGACGTGTTCGCGCCGTTCATCGCACCGCTCGAGGCCGAACTCGGCAAAACCCGCACGGCCTATATCGGGCGCGCCCACGGCATGGTGGATTTCGACACCTACCACCGCCGCATCAATGCGATGAACTACGCCCTGACCCATGACGATGGCGTGAAGCCCGATTACGCCGAGGCCGACCTGATCCTGGTCGCCGTCTCGCGCGCCGGCAAGACGCCGACCTGTGTCTATCTGGCGCTTCAGCACGGAGTCAAGGCCGCCAACTACCCGTTGACGCCGGAGGATCTCGATGCCGAACGCCTGCCGGACAAGCTGCGTCGCTATCGCAAGAAGCTTTTCGGTCTGACCATCGATCCGGTTCGCTTGCACCAGATCCGCCAGGAGCGTCGGCCGGATTCGCGCTATGCCCAACTGGACACCTGCAAACGCGAGGTAGCGCAGGCCGAAGCGCTGATGCGGCGCGAAGGCGTGGAATTGCTCAGCACCACCCACGCCTCGATCGAGGAAATCGCCAGCCGGGTGATGGAGCACCTCGGCATCAATCGCGAAATGTTCTAGTTCTAGGGCCTCACGTAGCTTGCCCCGGCATAGCCGAGTCCGGACGGGTGCGGGACTTGATGACGCGGAAAATCCGGAACGGGTTCGTTCCGGATTTCCCCATGGAGCCCATCCAAACTAGGCACGAAACGCGATCGCGTCAATCCTGCCGCTGCGCGCGTTTGCTGTGTAGGATCGGAGCATGTCCAGCGCGCTCGCACCTCGCCAACAAGTCCCCAGCCTCAGCCGGCTCGGTTGGCTGATGGGGCTGTATGCGGAGAACCATGCGCGGCTGCAGCGCCTGTTCGAGCCGCTGGATCTTGCCCGCGGGCTGTATCGCTCGCAGGCGGGGGAGGGGCCGGCCGTCTTCCTCGCGGTCAGCGAACGCCATCCGTACACGATGGAAATGGGCCTGAGCTACGACCTGACCGATCCCGACACCGGTCTGCCGGATCCTTCCGCAAGCCTGCGGCTGTATCGCGATACGCGCCAGCTCGAAGCCACCCACTGCTATGCCGGCCGACGCTGGCAGGACGTGATCGGCATCGACGCACCGCCGCGGCGCGTCCTCGATCACCGGCTGCAGATGAACACCTTCCTCGGCAAATGGCTGCAATACCTCGCCGAACAGGGCCACGGCGTGGCGACCTTGCGCCGGGTCTCGCGCCAGGTTCCGGCCGCGGACTCGCCCGGCGGCGCACGCAAGGCTTGACCGCCACGCGATTTGCCCGGACAATGCGCGTCTTTCCAGCCCGTGGGGCCATAGCTCAGCTGGGAGAGCGCCTGCATGGCATGCAGGAGGTCGCCGGTTCGATCCCGGCTGGCTCCACCAATCCGCTGCAAGTTTCACGGCCTGTCCCCATCGTCTAGAGGCCTAGGACACAACCCTTTCACGGTTGCGACCGGGGTTCGAATCCCCGTGGGGACGCCATCTCGGCGTTTTCAACATCCAGCAACGCCGCCAAGACCGCGCCAAGACGCGGTTTTTTGTTGCATCCGTCGCTATGCGTCGCGATTGTGCCGGCGCATGGCGCGCTGCTTTTCGCGATTCCAGTCCCGCTCCTTGCTGGCGTCGCGCTTGTCGTGCTGCTGCTTGCCGCGCGCCAGCGCAATCTCGGCCTTGACCTTGTTGCCTTTCCAGTAGAGCGCGGTCGGAACCAGGGTGTAGCCGTCGCGCTGGATGCGGCCGGTCAGACGGTCGATCTCGTGGCGGTGGAGCAGCAGCTTGCGGGTGCGGCGGTCGTTGGCCACGACATGGGTCGAGGCCTGGATCAGCGGCGTGATCTGGGAGCCGATCAGGAATAGTTCGCCCTGCAACACGACGGCGTAGGCATCCCCGATGTTGGCGCGGCCGGCGCGGATGGCCTTCAGCTCCCAGCCCTGCAGGGCAAGGCCGGCCTCGATGCGCTCCTCGAAATGGTATTCATGGCGGGCACGCTTGTTCAGCGTGATGGTTCCGCTGCCTGTCGTATCCTTGTCTTTCTTTTTGGCCATGCCCGCATTGTCGCCGATCGCGCTGGATTGGGGCGCATCCGATTTGAATTGCCGATGACTTCGCCCAGTCCCCCAACCCTGCACATCGAACTGGTTCGCGCCTGGCCGCACCGCTGCGAGCGCATCAGCGTCGAGATTGAAGCGGGATCCCGCGTCGGCGATGCGCTGGCTGCCGCCGGTTGGCGGCTTGACGACGAATTCGTTGCGCTGGCGGTATTCAGCCAACCGGCCGTCGAGGCGACCGCGCTGCACGACGGCGACCGCATCGAACTCCTACGCGAGCTGCGGCTGGATCCGATGGCGGCCAGACGTCGCCGGGCGAAAAAAGCCTGAGGGGTCGGTATCGCCTGAAACTTGTCAGCGCACCGCCCCGAGGCAACGCGGGTCAAACCAGCTTTGCCTCAATCTGCAACAGCTTACTGGCGTCGCCGCCTCTTGTTCTCGGCATCCGGATTCAGATTCGGGCCGTAGTAGCGAATCACGTCGCGCGAGAGCTGGGCATCCCTCTCCGGGAAATACTCGCCTTCCCAGCGTACCAGCCGATCGTTGTCGAACCACAGCGTCAGGTTCTTGACCTGTGTCTGGTCACGCCGGCCCACGCGTTCGGTCGCCGTGTAATCCCAGCGGTTGTGGTGGAACGGATCGGCAATGGCAGGCGTGCCCAGCAGCGCCAGCACCTGCTGCCGATCCATGCCGGCCTGCAGTTGTTCCACTGCAGTGGATTCGAGCAGATTGCCCTGGAACACCGGCTGCCGATACAGATAGCTGCAGCCGCTCGCCAGCAGGCTCGCGAGAAGGACGGGAAGCAGGGCGTTGCGCATCGGCGGGGCGGGGCAGTGGCGGAACGCCGATGATACACTGCCTGCGGCCGTCATCATTCAATTCGCAAGGAACCGCCAGTCGCCGCGGCGTTCCGAACGGGATGACTTGGGCACCCCTTGGATTGAACTGCGCAGCCTGCGCACGGAGGAGAGGTCGATGCCGCGGGATCTTCGCAAGGTCGGTCTGAAGGTGACACATCCCCGCCTGCGCATTCTGGAACTGCTCGAGCACGCAAAGCCGCGCCACATGACTGCGGAAGACATCTATCGCCAGCTCCTGGCCAGCGGTGAGGAGATCGGGCTGGCCACCATCTACCGCGTGCTGATGCAATTCGAATCGGCCGGCCTCGTGCTCAAGCACAACTTCGAGGGCGGCACGGCCGTTTACGAGCTGGACCGCGGCGAGCACCACGATCACATGGTCGATGTCGAAACCGGCAAGGTTGTCGAGTTCCACAACGACGAGATCGAAGCCCTGCAGAACCGGATTGCCGGTGCCCACGGCTATGAGATCGTGGATCACGCGCTGGTGCTGTACGTCCGCAAGAAGCACTGAGCGCGCGGCTCAGAACCAGAAACGCAGGCCGGCGACCCATCCGCGGTTGTGGACCGGCTCGCCGCCGAGGCGGGCGAAGCTGGCCGTGCGGCCGAACCGGCGCGACCATTCATAGCCCACGTAGGGTGCCAGCTCGCGGCGTACCTCGTAGCGCAGGCGCAGGCCCGCCGAGGCTTCGGACAGTCCGGCGCCCATGCCGCGCCCGGGATCGTCGCGGGCGTTCAAGGTGGCTTCGATCCGCGGCTGCAGGATGAGACGGTTGGTGAACAGCAACTCGTACTCGACCCCGGTCTGCAGCATGGCCTGCCCGCGATTGCCCAAGTACGCGGTGGCCTGCAACTCGAACTTGTACGGCGCCAGCCCCTGGACGCCGACGGCGAGCCAGTCGCGCGATCCGCCTTGCCAGGCGTCATGTCGAAGCCCCACCAGAACGTCCCACCAGGCATCGACCGGGGTGCCCCACAGGGCTTCCAGCTTCGAGGTGGTCCGACCCTGCGCGCGCTGACCTTCGCTGCGCAGCCACAGCCGGCCGCGATCGTGGCCGATCCAGAACCGGCCGTCCCAAGCGAGACCGTCGCCCTGCACGTGCTCCAGCCGATCCATCTGCAGCGTCCAGACCAGCGGATCGGCATGGTCGTCATGCGCCTGCAGCGGCGGGAATGCTGCCGCACGGTCGGCGTCGGTGAGGGCAGGGGGACGGTAGCCGGTGTCCGCGCCATCATCCGAAGACGATGGCGCCTCCTGCGCATCGTGCAACGTGACGCGGGCCTCGTCGTGCATCGGCGGCATGCCGTGCATCGCGTGGCCGGCGTGGTCCTGTGCCCCGGCAAGGCCGGCAAACAGCAGCAGTGCGAGTGCGAATGACGTGCGCATGCTCATTCCTCCACCCGCACTTCGCGCATCATCCCGCCTTCCATGTGCAGCAGCATGTGGCAGTGGAAAGCCCAGCGCCCGAGCGCGTCGGCGGTGACCCGCAGGCTGCGCCGGCTGCCGGGCGGCACGGCGACGGTGTGCTTTCGCACCAGGAAACCGCCGTCGGCATCCTCGACGTCGCTCCACATGCCGTGGAGGTGGATCGGGTGCTCCATCATGGTGTCGTTCACCAGCACCAACCGGACGCGCTCGCCGTAGCGCAGGCGGATCGGCTCGGCGTCGGCGAAGCGGATGCCGTCGAAGCCCCAGGTGAAGCGTTCCATGTTTCCGGTCAGGTGCAACTCGATGGTGCGCGACGGTTCACGATCGTCCTGCGGTGGGTGCAGGCTGTGCAGATCGGCATGGCGCAGCACGCGGCGGCCGTTGTCGCGCAGGCCCACGCCCGGATCGTCCAGCCGCGGCGTCGGCGTTATGGTCTGCATGTCGACGTCGGGGTTGCCGGTTTCGCTGGCCGGATGCGTCTGCATGGCGCCGGCGTGGTGCATGCCGTGGTCCATGCCCGGCATGTCCATCATCGCCGTGTCGTCGCCGCTCGCCGCCATCGGCATCGCCATCCCGCCGTGGCCCATGTCCGCCATGGACAGCAGCGGCCGTGGGTCCAGCGGCGGGATCGACGCCTGCATCCCGAGCCGCGGCGCCAGAGTGATGCGGGTGTAGCCGCTGCGATCCATCGCCTGCGCGAACACCGTGTAGGCGTCGACATCGGTGGGCTGGACGATCACGTCGTAGGTCTCCGCCGGGGCGATGCGAAATTCCTCGATGGTCACCGGTTCCACCGGCTGGCCGTCGGCGGCGACCACGGTCAGGTTCAGGCCCGGGATGCGGACGTCGAAGAAGGTCATCGCCGCGCCGTTGATGAAGCGCAGCCGCACCTGCTCGCCGGGGGCGAACAGGGCGGTCCAGTTCTGCGCGGCGGTGTGGCCGTTGGCGAGATAGGTGTAGGTGTTGCCGTTGACATCGGCCAGGTCGGTGGGGCTCATCCGCATCGCGCCCCAGGCCAGACGGTCGTCGACCGTCGCCCGCAGGCCGTCACGGCGCGCATCGCGCAGGAAATCGACCAGCGTGCGCTGGTGCAGGTTGTCGTAGTCGCTGCGCTTCTTCATGCGCGCGAACAGGCGCTTTGGCGCCAGATCGGTCCAGTCCGACAGCAGCACCACGTAGTCGCGCTCGCAGGACAGCGGATCGGGACCGATCGGGTCGATGATGATCGGCCCCAGCAGTCCGGCCTGTTCCTGCAGGCTGGAATGGCTGTGGTACCAGTAGGTGCCGCTCTGCCGCAGTTTGAAGCGGTACAGGTAATCCTCGCCCGGCGCGATGCCGTCGAAGCTTATGCCCGGCACGCCGTCCATGTTGGCCGGCAGCAGCAGGCCGTGCCAGTGGATCGAACTGGCCTCGTCGAGATGGTTGCGCACGCGGATCTGCACGCTGTCGCCTTCGCGCCAGCGCAGCACCGGGCCGGGCAGCAGGCCGTTGACGGTAAACGCCGGCACCGTCCTGCCGGTGACATTGACCGGCGAGCGGGCAAGCTGGAGGTCGAAGTGGCTGCCCGCCAGCACCGTCGGCTGATCCGGGGACGCTAGCGCCCATGCCGGGCGCAGACCCAGCGCGGCGGTGCCGAAGGTCAGGCCGCGCAGCAGCCGACGGCGGTCGGGATCGTCCGGTCGGGTCATGGTCAACCGGCGGCCGCGAGCAGGGTGGCCGGGTAGTCGGCCTCCGCCAGCGCCGCGATGGCCGCTTCGGCATCGAAATGACCGTCGGCGCGCACCTCGCCGCTGGCAAGGTCGACCGTGACCTCAGCTGCCGGATCGAGCGCCCGCAGGGCCCGGGTGACCGCATTGACGCAGTGCTGGCAGCTCATGTTGTCGACTTTCAGGCGCATTGAAATCTCCGTAGCGGGTTGACGGCAGCGAGTGTCCGGCTTTCCACCATGGGAAGGTCAAGCGCCCGGATGGCCGTTGACATTCCAATCATGGCAAGGATGACACTCTTCGCATCGCCCGGATCGGACCACGACGATGTCACCGGAAGCACCGCTGAAATTGGCCATCGAGGGCATGACCTGCGCCTCCTGCGTCGCGCGCGTTGAAAAAGCCCTGCGCAAGATCCCCGGCGTGCGCGACGCCAGCGTCAACCTGGCCACCGAGACCGCCACCGTGGACGCGCCTGAAGTGGCGCCGGACACGCTACTTCAGGCGGTGACGCAGGCCGGCTACGGCGTGGCGACCGCACAGGCCACGCTGGCCATCGAGGGCATGACCTGCGCCTCCTGCGTGGGGCGGGTGGAAAAGGCGCTGCGCAAGGTGCCCGGCGTGCTGGAGACCAGCGTGAACCTCGCCACGGAGACCGCGCGGGTGCGGATGCTGGCCGGCACGCCGCTGGCGGCGCTGCACGCGGCGGTGGCCGGGGCCGGCTACGCGGTCAAGGTGGACGCGCCGATTGCCGGCGATGCTCCGACGGCAACCCCGACGCACACCCGCGAAGCCCGACACCTGGCGCTGGCCGCCGCGTTGTCCTTCCCGCTGCTGCTGCCGATGCTGTTGATGCCGCTGGGCATCCACTGGCAACTGCCAGGCTGGGCGCAATGGCTGCTGGCCACCCCCGTGCAGTTCTGGCTGGGCGCACGCTTCTACCGCGCCGGCTGGGGCGCGCTCAAGGCCGGCAGCGGGAACATGGACCTGCTGGTCGCGCTGGGCACCAGCGCGGGCTACGGGCTGAGCCTTTACAACCTGCTGCTGGACGGGCTGGGGCAGGGCGGGGCGCCGCTGTACTTCGAATCCTCGGCAGTCATCATCACCCTGATCCTGCTCGGCAAGTGGCTGGAAGCGCGCGCCAGGCGCCAGGCGACCGACGCCATCCGCGCCCTGCAGGCGCTGCGCCCGGCAACGGCGCGGGTGCTGCGCGAGGGCGTCGAGGTCGAATGGCCCGTCGATCAGGTGCAGCCTGGCGAGACCGTGGTGGTGCGCCCCGGCGAACGCATCCCGGTGGACGGCAGGGTGCTCGACGGCAGCAGCCACTGCGACGAATCCCTGCTCACCGGCGAATCGCTGCCGGTGCCGAAGGCGCCGGGCGATGCGGTCACCGGCGGCGCGGTGAACGGGGAGGGACGGCTGCACGTGCAGGTCACCGCCGTCGGCGCCGAGTCGGTGCTGGCGCGCATCGTGCGACTGGTGGAAGACGCCCAGGCAAAGAAGGCGCCGATCCAGCGCATCGTCGACCGCGTCAGCGCGGTGTTCGTGCCGGCCGTGGTGGCCATCGCCGGGCTGACCCTGCTGGCATGGGGCGTGGCGAGTGGCGACTGGCCCCAGGCGCTGCTCAACGCGGTGGCGGTGCTGGTCATCGCCTGTCCCTGCGCGCTGGGCCTGGCCACCCCGACCGCGGTGATGGCCGGCACCGGCGTCGCCGCGAAGGCCGGGATCCTGATCAAGGACGTCGAGGCGCTGGAGCACACCCGGCGCCTGCGCAGCCTCGCCTTCGACAAGACCGGCACGCTCACCGCCGGCAAGCCGCGCCTGATGCAGATGACTGCATTTGATGGCGACGACGACGCGCTGCTGGCACAGGCGGCGGCGCTGCAAGCCGGCAGCGAGCATCCACTGGCACACGCGGTGCTGGAAGCGGCGCGATCGCGCGGGCTTGCCATGTCCGCAGCCGAGGAGGTGGCTGCGGTGGCGGGGAAGGGCGTGCGTGGCCGCGTCGGAGCGCGGACGCTGGCCCTGGGTCATGCGCGCTGGATGGGCGAACTCGGAGTCGACCTCGAACCCGGTGCGGCTGGCGCGAGCGCGGCCTCCACAGCGGGCTGGACGCAGTCCTGGCTGGCGGAAGAGACCGGCGCAGGTTGGAGGCTGCTCGGCCTGTTCGCCTTCGGCGACGCCCCGCGCCCGGAAGCGCCTGCGGCGATCGCCGATCTGCATGCGCTGGGCCTGCGCACGGTGATGCTCTCCGGCGACAACCGTGCCGCTGCGGCGGCGGTGGCCGCCCAGGTCGGGATCGCCGAAGCGGACGTGAATGCCGAACTGCTGCCCGCCGACAAGGTCGAAGCGATACGCGCGTTGGGCCTTGCCGGGCCGGTCGGCATGGTGGGCGACGGCCTCAACGACGCGCCGGCGCTGGCGGCCGCGACGGTCGGTTTCGCCATGGGCAGCGGCACCGACGTGGCGATGCACGCCGCCGGCATCACCCTGATGCGGCCCGATCCGCGACTGGTGGCCGATGCCATCGACATTTCCCGCCGCACCGTGCGCAAGATCCACCAGAACCTGTTCTGGGCCTTCATCTACAACGTGATCGGCATCCCGCTGGCGGCGTTGGGGATGCTCGACCCGATGGTCGCCGGCGCGGCGATGGCGGCATCGAGCGTCAGCGTCGTCGGCAACGCCCTGCTGCTGCGGCGCTGGTCGCCGAGAGCACGCACTACCACCGGAGCAACCAGCCCATGACGACGAAACCCGCCCGCCCCGAACTGGCCCATTCATTAATGCATGGCTTTCATAACATCGGGCAAGCATCTGAATCTAGTGGTGTTTCAACGAAGATGATTCGCCACTACGAACAGATTGGCCTGATGCCCGAAGCGGCCCGGACTTTCGCCAATTACCGCCTGTATAGCGATACCGATCTTCATCGCCTGCGCTTCATCAAACGCGCGCGTTCGCTGGGGTTTTCACTGGACCGGATCCGCGACCTGCTGAAATTGTGGGATGACCCGCATCGTGCCAGCAGCGAGGTCAAGCGCCTTGCGCGCGCCCACGCTGCTGAACTCGGGGAAAAGATCCGTGAACTTCAATCCATGCAGCGAACCCTGGAGACGCTGGCCAAGCGATGCCACGGCGATGACCGCCCCAGTTGCCCGATTCTGGAAGACTTGGCCGAAGGCGGGGCGACATTGCTGTCCGGCCGATCGGTCTGTTCGAAAAAATGAAGTAGATTCAGTTTTTTACCTATAAGAATTACAGAAATTTCTGATTGGCCGGTGCCGGACTGATGCCTACGCTATGCGGCATGGTCATGTCGAGAAGTGCAGGATGCGCGGGTTGCCGCCATTGTTCATCAGAGCCGTTGCCTTGCTTGCGCTCGGCGCAGCGCAGCCGGGTCACGCCGAAACCCTGAACCGTTGCATCGGCCCCCAGGGCAGCGTCAGCTACCAGAACACGGCCTGCGGCCCGGGAAGTCGGCTGGATCGCACGCTGGACTACCGACCCGACGCGTCCCCAGCTGTTTCGCCTGAAAGCAGGCTCTACCGCTATCAGCCGCTTTACCGATCCTACTCGTCGCGATCCCGCAACCGCGGCCGTCAACACGGAGCGACAACCTCAACGCCAAGTGCCATTTGCAGCGCCGCCAAGGATCGACGGCGCGCCGAGCTGGAACGCATCGGACTGCGTCGAACTTTCGACCAACTCAGCCGGCTTGATGCCACGGTGAGGGAGGCGTGCCACGGATATTGAAACGCCTTTCTTGGCCAAGAGCGTCCTTGCTCTATGACATAATAGACATTATGCGAATATCCATGCGCATGAAACTATACAGGTTCACGATGGATAACACGCAGTTGTGTCTGCCGAAGCCTTCCCTGCTGCGCATCCGCATTGTTGATGCCGCGCCAGTTCAGTAAAGCATGCTGCAACCCTGCGCACGTCCGAAAATCATGCATCAGCGCCGTCGCAGTTGGCCAAAGAATTGCTCCAATGAATCCCCCTGGCGCCAGCCGACAAACGTCCCTTTTTCGACCAACGATCGCCCGCTTTTCGTAGTTCGTCCTAGAACACGCCCGGAAGAACGCACAACCGCCCACAACATGCCCTTGATGCTCCCACGACTGAAGGTAGGAAGAGTGTGCGCCCAGAGCGGTGGATCAGCCTCCTGAATCTATAGTGCGCTTTGCCCGGCGTAACTGCTTCTCTGCTTTAACAGGAGTAGCGTTGCCGCTAACTTTTCGCATGGGCTGAGCTGTCCTCTGAGCGAGTTGCGCTTCCAGTGCTTCGGCCCGGCCTGTTTGTCTTGCCAGATCTCGCTGAGCAGTCGACAGGTCGGCTTTTGCCTGCTTCAAGGCCTTTTCTAACCTCTCGCGCTCTAGGTCGCGGTCGCGTTCGACATCGCGCAGCTGTGCGCGGAACTCTTTAACCTCCTGGCGCGAACGATCCACCTCGGCGTGAGCTCGATCCTCGACTGCGCGAGAGTGAGCAATCTGCGCCTCGCGCTCCTGACTTGCGGACGCCCTTTCGGCCTGCAGCTGACGGTCGAGTCGGGAACGTTCTTGCTCTAGACGGCCGAGACGTTCTGCTAGGGCGGTGCGTTGCTCTGTTACGTCGGCCAGTTGGGTCTCCAGCTGGTCAGCCCTGCGCTGAGCTTCGGCCAAACGAGCCTCGGCCAGTGACCGAGCCTGATCGGAGGCAGCGCGAGCTTGGGCGGCCTCAGCGATCAGTTCAGAACCTTGACTCTGTTCCGCGGCTAGGACTGCGCGAGCCCGTTCTAGCGCTTCGTGTTCGAGGGCAAGGGCAAGGCGTGCCTGCTCGCGAGCCGTGGCCACCGCCTGCGTCCACAGCTCCCCTGCTAGACGCTGCACCGCAGCGGGTGCATCGGGGATGGCCACAGTTGGTGCTAGCGCCGCCAGCCGCTGGCCTAGTCCTGTCCACCAGTTATCTAAAAGCTTGGTGACAGTGTTTGGGGAGCCGGTGCCTAGATGTGCGCGGATGCGCTCGACGGTCGGTCGCTCACCTGCGATGACGATCGCGTCCGCGGCTGCATGGACTTGCGCTTCAGTAATGCCTCTGGCCATGGCTTGTGCCTCCCACGCGGCTGCCCTACTCTGCTGGTTTCGTACTAGCGATAAGTGATGATTATCGTGGCTATAGAATCCTATTCGTAGTAAATACTACATACTATGAAACAGATTTCCACAAATCCGACCCTTGAGGAGACGGCGTCTGGCATGACGCTGCCCGTGCAATTGGCGCAGCAAGCCGCGGATGCCGTGCGCGAATTGCTCGCGGAAGCCGCGGCCGAAAACACGACGCGCAGCTATTCCAGCGCCTTGCGTTACTGGGCGGGCTGGCACCAAGCGCGCTACGGGATCGAGCTTACGCTGCCGGTTCCGGAGGCCGCCGTGCTGCAATTCGTGGTCGACCATGTGGTCCGCCGCAATGCCGACGGCGACTTGGCGTGGGAGCTGCCGCTGTCCGTGGATCAAGCGTTGGTCACCGCCGGCCTGAAAGCCAAACTCGGCCCCTGGACGCTATCGACTGTGCGACACCGCGTCGCGGTGCTGTCCACGGCCCACCGGCTCAAGCAGCTCCCGAATCCATGCGAGCAACCGGCGATTCGCACGGTGCTGAGCCGCGCCGCCCGCGCGGCGGTCAAGCGCGGTGAGCGGCCGCGCAAGAAGACCGCGATCACCCTGACCGAACTCGAAGCCATGCTGGCCACCTGTGATGACAGCCTCGAAGGTGTGCGCGACCGTGCCTTACTCTGCTTCGGCTTTGCCAGTGGTGGTCGTCGGCGCAGCGAGATCGCGGCCGCCGACATGCGGGATCTGCGACGAATCGGCGACAAGGGCTATATCTATCGGCTCGAGCACAGCAAGACACAGCAGGCCGGCGTGACCGTGAATTCGACGCCCGACAAGCCCGTTCTCGATCGTGCGGCGCTGGCCATGGAGGACTGGCTCGATGCTTCTGGGATCACCGAAGGGGCGATCTTCCGCCGGTTATGGAAACGACGCATAGGCCCTGCCCTCTCTCCTGCTGCTGT
Source organism: Thermomonas sp. (assembly GCF_025993755.1). Classification (GTDB taxonomy): domain Bacteria; phylum Pseudomonadota; class Gammaproteobacteria; order Xanthomonadales; family Xanthomonadaceae; genus Thermomonas. The sequence continues at coordinate 22,836 of NZ_JAMQHN010000119.1, forward strand.
GGGCGAAATCGTGCAGCGACGCGCGCAGCAGGCAGGGCTTGAGGGTGACTTTGGCGGACACAGTCTCCGGTCGGGATTCGTGACCGAGGCAAGCCGTCAGGGCGTGGCGCTGCCGGCGATCATGCAGCTGACGGAGCACCGGGCGGTCTCGAGCGTGATCGGCTACTTCCAGACGGGTGGTGCGACGGCGAATCCCGCTGCTCGTCTTCTTGAAGACTGATCGCCCATGAGTGCCCGATTTCAGCGACTTTGGGCCAAAAGCATACTTTGAAGCACTAATCATTATTGCCACAGCGAGCACCGTTGGGGTGTCAAGCAAGTGGCAGTTGAAACGATCTTTGGCGAATCCACCTGTTGCAGCAGCAACTAGCATGCTGCTCTTGAAAAGAGTGATGCACATCCCAATGTGTAGTGGTGCTGGGCCAAACTTCACCCAATGGTTGGGGTTATATGCGTCGCATTCCATGCGACTGGGTGCTTTTAGGCTCAGGGGTGTCAGCACTCCACGAGGGGCTTATGAGCGGAGATTCAGGAGGATCGGCAGCTAAACCGTCGCGGACGTCACGCAGGCGAAAGGAGCTTTCGGCTGCCACCCAACGTGCTGTCTGGGCGCGCAGTGGGGGCATTTGCGCGCGCCCCGGGTGCGACAGCATCCTGTACGAGGATCCGGTCTTCTTCAAGACGCGGGCATTCGGTGAGTTGGCCCATAACGTCGCAGCCAGCCAGGATGGACCGCGTGGCGATGCCACCCGCTCGCCCCAGCTCTCCGACGACCCGGAAAACTTGATCCTGCTTTGCCCCACCTGCCACACCTTGGTCGACAAGCCTGGCTGGCAACAGGATTATCCGGAAGCAATGCTCGCCGAGTGGAAGCGGCAACACGAAGCGGTCATTCGCGTGGCCGGCCGGCATAGCCACGGCCGCGTTGCCATCGCCCTCCACTACCTGGGCGTCATCGGCCGGCAGGTCGTCGCGGGAAGCCCGAATACCATTCCCCTCGCCGCGCTCCAACGGGGGCTCGTTCTGACGGAAAAGCCGTTTGAGCTGCGTGTCGACGCAAGCGGTTACGCGGCCCAAAGTCCCGAATACTGGCGTCACGTCGTCACGGAAATCCGCAAGCAGGTCGCGCAGCTGCAAATGCAAGGCCAAGGCCGGTCCGCGATCGGCTTGTTCGGCCTGGCCGACATGCCGGCATTGATGGCGCTGGGTTTCGCGCTCGGCCACGCCGCTGAACTCTATCCCTTTCAGTGGGATCGTTACGCGCACACTTGGCTGTTCCCGGCGAATGACACGCCCGCCAGCGAGTTCCGAATCGAGTGGCCGGACACACTGGATGCCCCGGTAGCGCTGGTCTTTTCATTGTCCGGCACGATTGATCCGGACCGCGTGCGCGCCGCGTTCCCCGGCGCGCGCCCAGCAATCATCCACATGTCGGTTGATCTACCGAAGCTGGATCTCGTTCAGTGCGCTGCGACGATCGAGGCCTTTCGGATTGCAGTCGCAGGGGTGATCGCGCGACTGGAAACGCTGCTGCCGAAGACCGCCGCGATCCATGTGTTCCCGGCGATGCCTGCGTCCTTGGCTGTGGCGTTTGGTATGGCCATCAAGCCGAAGGTCAGCTTCCCCATTCAGGTCTACGACGCCGAAGGCCCGAATGGCGTGTTCCATCCAGCGCTCTCCCTTCCCCTCCCCTCGTCCGCGTAGGAGACATTCATGTACGACGGTTTGACGACTTCGACCTTCCCCACGCACCGTGCTTCGCCGCAAGAAGAGGCTTGGGAAAAACTGTTGCTGGAGATCGTGGAAGCCGTTTCGGTTCCCGTATCGGACTACGCACGCATCGAAAGCCATTACAACGCCATCAGCGAGATCCTGATCGAGCCGAATGACCCCGCGTTGGCGGAGGGGCATGTGTTCCCGCAGGGCTCGTTTTTGACTCGCACCGTGGTTCGTGCGTTGGGCCAGGGTGAGATTGACGTCGATGCGATCTTGCTGCTTCAGGAAACGGCGCAGACGCCACGCGAATTGCTCGAGACCTTGCATACCGAGCTCGCGTCGCGGGCAAGGACCCAGGGCGATGTCGAGCGCCGCAACCGTTGCGTCACGGTGCACTACGCCGACGCAACGCTACCGGCACATCTCGATGTCACCCCGGCGATTGCAAGCGCGGGCAACGACGATGACGAGGGTTGGGGGCCGTTGGAGGTGCCCGATTACAAACAGGCGGACTGGCATCCGACCAATCCTCGGGATTTCGCGGATTGGTTCAATGACATCAGCGAAATCCCCATCCTCCTTGAGCAGGGAACAGTCTCGTTCACCGAAGCACGAAAGCGAGCGGACGCCGAGCAACTGCCGAGCCACGAGGCCATCAATGCCTTCGATCCATTGCGGGCAACGGTCAAGTTGATGAAGCGGCATCGCGACGTCTTTCGCGAGCGCCATGGCGCGGAAGCTCCGGTGCCAATTTCGGTCGTCATTACCACGCTGGCGGCCAAGGCCTACAAGGAAGTTGCCGAGCTTTCGCGGAAGCAGCCATTGACGGCGCTGCAGGCCATTCGGGAAATCGTCGCGCGCATGCCAAATCAGTTCGATCAAAACGGTCGCACGGGCTCGGAGTGGATATTGTGCAATCCGCGCCGTCGAACTGAAAATTTCGCCGAAAAATGGAATCGCGATCCTGCCTACGCTGCATTGTTCGCGAAGTGGCATGGCGAACTCGCGAGCGCCGTCGGACTTGGATTTGTGGCGTTCAGCGAAGAACGCGTCTTCGAAGAGGAGGTGTTGGCCGCGTTTGGCCCGGAAGCGCGCAAGCGAACCCGCAGCTTCCTTTTGGAAGAGGCCGGCCTGGGGCATCCGTTGCCAGGGCTTGACGACAGCACGGCCGACCGTTTGCGCAAAGCGAGCGCGGTGGGTGCGACGTTCCGCGGATTGGCCGAAACAGAGCCGCGGCAGGCGGCGCAACCCAAGTCGTTGGGCCGCCTTGGCTGAAGAGCCCGCCGCCGCGACTGAGCGTCCGCACGAGCGGGCGCAAATCCAACTGGAGCGCCACTTCGGGCATACAGGTGTGCTCGCACCCCTACCCCGCACTGTCATTGACAAGGCGGTGAGAGGGGCGTGCCACGGCTGGTCTTTGCCCTTGCCGCTCGACTATCGCGGTCAATCGCGCGAGTTGCGGCTGATCTTACCGGCGCAGTTTCCCGCCGAGCCTGTCCAAGCCTTTGTTCATCCGGTGGCATTCTTGGAATGGCCGCATGCGGAGTCCGATGGGCATTTGTGCCTGTGGCCGGAAACTCTTGCTCCAGTGGCATACACTCCAGAGGCGCAAATTGATCGCTGTCTTGAGCGCATCCAGGACATCCTTGCCCTGGTAGGGGTCGATGCGGATGCGGGACGACGCGACGCGGAGTTTGCCCGCGAATGGCTCAGTTACTGGGCGCAGCGCGTAGAAGGCTCCTATCGCGCGAGGACGCAAGGAATCCTCGTCACCCCTCCTTCAAGCAATACGAGCGTATTGGCTGCATGCAATGTGCTGGTTCGTGGCACGCAGCAGCCCAGCCTGCTCCTTGGGTCGAACCCCACCGCATTGCATCCGTGGCGCGAGGTGCTTGGCGACCCCAAGGCTCCCATCACGAATGAAGGAGCATTGTTTGTTCCCCTCGCCCAAGCGCCCATTGGTGCGCCTAAGACTCTCGATGAAGTGCGCGAGCTGTTGAGTGAGTCACCTGACGCATTGACGATGCTCGACCAATACCTACGACGGGCAGAGCCGATACCTTTCTGGATTGTTGTCACGGTGCGGGATACATGCCCGCAAGCGGTTGCAGCCTTGGAACTCGCCCCCAATCCACCGGTGGTGGTTCGCCCCGCCCACGAACGCGACAAAAAGCGGCAACAGCGAGAATGGCAACGTGTGGCAGCACATGCTTGGCGCGTCCGCGTCCAAGCCATCGAACGCGCGGATCCTTCCTGGATCCATGGTCGCAGTTTCGACACCGAGGCAATTGCCCTAATGCGCAAACGGGTGACATTGATCGGGTGCGGCTCATTGGGTGGACTGGTCGCGCAGTCATTGGCCCATGCGGGCATTGGACATTTGACGTTGGTCGACCCTGAAAAGCTGGAGCCGGCCAATCTAGGAAGGCATGTCCTCGACGCAAAGGTCCTAGGTCAGGGAAAGGCGCAGGCGTTGGCGGCACGTCTGCACGACCAACTGCCACATTTGAATGTGCGTTCAATTCCACATCGCATTCAAGACCCTCCATCGGCGATGGCGTTGGAAAATACGGACTTGGTCATATGCACCGCTGCAGATTGGCCGGCTGAGCGTTACGTAATGGAGGTATTGACAGACGGAGGTCTTCCGCTGCTCGTGAGTTGGGCCGAACCACATGCCTTGGCCGGTCACTCCGCAGTCGACACCACGGGGGGACACCGGCTGGCGTCCCTCTTCGACCGCGATGGTTTGGCCATCTGCCAGCGCACACGCTGGCCGGAAGTGGCGTGGGCATTGCCGGGGTGTGCCGCAAGCCACCAACCCGGTACTTTCAACCGGCTGCAACAGATCGCAGGCATGATCGTAGAACACGCGATCGATGTACTGCTTAAGTCAACTTCGCCCGATGAGCATCGCATTTGGCTTGGCGACACCGCCACGCTCCGCCGCCTTGGTGGTGATTGGATCGACTTCCCCCCCACCAATGCCCGTGCGAGCGTCATTGCGCTTCCACTTCCCCATGTCTTCTGAGCGTTGGCAGTACCGAGACCCGAATGGCGGCCTTACGGTATCAATTGCGTCGCCAGTCCTGCACTTGTTCGATGGTTCTCGCCAACGACTGTGGCAGCGAGAACGTGGAGGCGCTTTGTTTGCCAAATCGATCGGAGCCGATGGTTGGCTTGAGGTTGTTGAAGCGAGCAGTCCTCATCCGGACGATCGTGCAGGTTGGAATTGGCTCGAGCTTAGCCACCAGCGATGCCTAGACGAAATTAGGGAACGATTCGCGCGTGGCCTGCATTTCATTGGCTACTGGCACACGCACCCAGAGCGCCTGCCTAAACCATCGGCGCGCGACATCGCTTCATTCCATCGCAACCTGCAGGGAGGCGGCATCGCCTTGAGAAAATTGGTGGCGGTCATCGTTGGAACAGATCGCACCGCGGCGGGTTTGTGTGTTGCCCTTATCTCGGATAGAGAGCCAACGCTATCTATTCTTCTTCCAATGTGCGATTCCAAGCGGCAAGTTCGTTGTCCTGACCACTCTTGAGGCTTTCGCTACATGGGCTCGATGCTCGAACTCATCAGGGGATTGCTTCGTGATTCCCCAAATCCAGAAATTGGAACGTCAATTTGGCGTGCTCACACAGGTAGAGTATCCGACTCGTTCACCGCTGAAGAGCAAGCTTGCGAAATACTCGTCAATAGTTGGCTGGACGGACGCATTGACATAGGTTCGGTGTTAGGCCTGAAACTGGTGCAGGAATTAGTTCGGGACCTCCCAAGGCATGGAGTTCCAGCGTCTTACCGTGCGCGCTTCTTCCCTTCTGCGACGCCCCCGACCAGTCCACTCCAGTTTGGGCCGCCCCCAAGAGGTGGTTCCCAAGGGCGTTACAACAGCACAGGGCAATCTGCGCTTTATCTGAGTGTAGATTTGTTCGGCTTGAAAGCAGAAATGGAACGAGACAAAGACGACACCCGTCGCCTGTACTACGCTCACTACCGCCCTATCGATACGCTATCGGTTGTTGATTTATCCGATTCCAGTATTCATGCCGCTCTTCACTTGGCATTTGATCGGGCGGAGCGTCTGGATACTTCATATGAAATCAGCCAGAAGCTTGCCGACGTGGTCCGGTCGTTCGGAATTGATGGAATGATTGTTCCCGGCGTGCGCGGTAATCTCAATCACCATTACTGCAATGTTGTATTGTTCAATTGCAGAGATTGGGAGTATTGGTTAGATACTTCGCACCCTCCCCAAGAACTAGATCTATACGTCGGAGCAGGCTCTCCCCTTGCGTAGCCCCGATAAATCGATCTTATCTCGAATGCGTTGCCACCGGCGTTGGAACCCCACGATTGACCAGACCAAGCGCTACAGAAACCGGTGGAGCGCATAGTCAACGGTGGAATTCCTTCGCGAGCGCGATCGAGATTAATGCCTGCCCCATGTCGCCGAATAGCCAGAGGTAACGCTCTGGATCGAGCACAAAATCGGCCGGTGCTTGCGTGAGCGTGTTAGAAAGCTGGGTGACTACGTCCTCAAGTACGAGCCGGGCCGCGGCGTTCAGGCCGTCGGTGCTGACGGGGTCGGGCTGCGTCGCCTTAATGGCGCCCTCCCGCACCCATGCCCCCATCTGCGTGCCCGCGTTGCCATGCTCGGCAAACATGCTGATGTGGTTCACCAAGCGCTGCCGGCGCAGCGCGACGAAGTCTCGGATGGCCGCTTCCCTCGCCGGCGACGACAGTCCTCGGACCGCCTCGAATTCCTGTTGTGCCTGCTCGGCTTCGAGTCGGTCGCGCCGGTCAATCACGCGCCGCATGACGGCGGCAACCTGCTGCTGCATGCGGCCGCTTTGGAGCACCGCTTGCCCCAGGTAGTCCGGGCCGACCTGGTCGCCGATCAGCGCATGGTCGAATTCGTGGATCGTCCAGTCGTCGCCGTAGCGCGTCTTCAGCGGGTCGACGTGGACCACCACGGTGCGATCGGCCGTGTCAGGCGCGGCCTGTCCCAACCGGATGGTCCAGCACTGCAGGTCGAGCAGCGACAAGTAGGCCAGGACTTGCCCGGCACGAAGGCAGAGGACGATGGTGTGACCGAGCCCGGTTGAGGGTCGGCAGGGATTCATGCAAAAAACAGCCGTTCGGCGCCTAACCTTCTGATGTGAAGGGATTTTGGCTGCCAGGCGCAGTGGATTCATAGCGAAAGCTTGCGCTCCATCATGCCGGCCACAGGCTAGGTCTTTCGAGTCTGCCGGGATGGGACTGTCGATCGTTCCGGCGTTTCGGGCTTGTCTTCCTGTAAGCGCAATTGCGCGAGCAACTGCTCCAACGTCTCCAACCGGACGCCGGCGCGCAGCGCCTCCGCTTCAGCATGCTCGCGGCGCTCCCGTTCCTTCGCGGCGTCCGTGCGGGCGCCGGTCAGTTCGGTGTGTGCGGCTTCCAAGGCCTGGAGATCTTGCGCCCACCGTGCCTGCAGGGCCTGGTGCTCCACCGCTGTCTGTCGCAATGCGTCCAATTCCTGTTGCTGGGCTTGCGCCGCTTGGCGGGTTTGCGTCAATTCCCGTTCCAGGCGGCCGTGCCGTTCGAGCCACTGACTGTTGTCGCGGTTCAGTTGCAGCAGCTCGTGGTTCTTGGCGGTCAGGGCCTCATTGGCCTGACGCAGGGCGACCTGCAGTTCCTGGACCTGGTGTTCGTGCCGGCGCTGTTCCTGGTCACGCTGCTCCTTGACCGAGGTTCGGTAATGTTCCAGCGCCTCGCGGGCATGCTGGTGCCATGCGCCGCACTGGCCGTTGCCGTTGTGTTGGCTAGTCGCGCGTTATGAAATTGCGCCCGAACGGGCCTTACGTCGTGCCCGTCGTGCGTCGCGAGAATTCCCGCACCTCCCTGGATGACATCAGGGCGCCGATGACGATCTCGGCGCAATTCACATCACACCTCGCGCTAGACAACATCGATGTGGGCGATTTTCCGGAACCGTACGAAAACGAACTGATCTTGGCTGCGTAGCGTGGTTAACCCGTGCTGTCACAGCAGGAACTGTTTTGCTGGATGGGCGGACACGGCACGGTGCCGTACGAGCAAAAAACACAACAGTCGCCCGGCTTGGGTTTCAGTAGCTCGCCGCAGCCCACGCACTCGTACAAGAACTGGCACGCCGTCGTCGGCATGGTTTCGACAGCCTGATGTCCACACTGCGGGCACGTCAGCGTGCTCTGCAACTGCAACTCAGCCACCCTTTGCCCTCACGCTGGCAGGAAAGCCGGCGTCCGTAATGGCACGCGTTACGACAGGCAAGCTTGTTCGCTCCGCGTCGAACGTCACGACCACTGTTCCCGCCTGGGTATTCACCTGCCTGCCCGTCACGCCCGGCACTTGGTCCAAGGCCTTCTCGATGGTGATGCTGCAAGCGGGACAGGTCATGTTCTTGACGTTGAGTACGACCTGCTTGGGTGTCGCCGCGATCGCCACGCCGACCCACGCCATCATCACCAAGCCCAATATGGATTTGCGCATCGATCAACTCCTACAGAAACCAGCCTACGTAATAGGGGAACAGCAGCAACAAGCCGATCAGCACCGTGGCGATCCACAGCCAACGCCTGCGGCGATACAGAACCCGAGGATCCACGCATTCTCCGTCGGTACGGCAGCGTGACGCCGGCCCATAGAGGGCCCAGAAAGCCAGACCCAAGCACCCCAGCGTGGCGGCACTGAACCAAGGTCGCCAGGCATCCAGCGCGGTGAGGTTGGCAATCCATGCGCCGCTGATGCCCAGCAGCACCAAAACCAGAGGCACCACGCAGCACACGGATGCCGCGAAGGCGGCAAGACTCGCCGCAATGATGGCTGGAAGGGAGGATCTGGCAGGGAGTCTGGCCATGGGCGCATACTACGGTCCGTACCTTGGTACGGAGTCAAGTCATGGCCGCGAGCCCCCTCACTATCAGCAAACTGGCGGCTTCCGCCGGGGTGCACGTCGAAACCGTGCGCTACTACCAGCGCCGCCGACTGTTGCCGGAACCCCAGCGACCCCAAGGCGGTTTTCGCCACTATGGCTCGGCTGATGTCGCCCGCCTGCAGTTCATCCGGCGCGCCCAGGCGATGGGTTTTACCCTGGATGAAATTGCCGGGCTGTTGGAGATCAAAGGCAAGCGCGCTTGCGAACAAACGCGTCAACTGACCGCGCTCAAGCTGGTCGATGTTCGCCAACGACTCGATGCATTACACCGGTTGGAAGTCGATCTGATGAGCCTCATCGCCGAATGCAATCAGGCGCCGGGCGGCGGTTCATGTCCGACACTCGAACTTCTCGATCGATCGTGATTTGGCGAATTCCCCCCGCACTGGTACCGCGGCGCCAAGCGACGAAACAGCGCCGCGCAGTCGATCCCGGATAGTCAACGTGCGCTGTGGATCGCCCACTTGCCCACATCCATTGCAGCTTCCTTGAGTGCTTCCGGCAAGGTCGGGTGGGCATGACATGTACGCGCGAGGTCATCGGCAGCGCCGTGAAACTCCATGGCAACGACCGCCTCGTGGATCAGCGATCCGGCTTCGGGTCCCAAGATATGCACGCCCAAAATGCGGTCCGTCTCGGCATCGGCCAGTACCTTTGCCAATCCTTCGGTCTGCGCCTTGGCCCGGGCGCGACTGTTGGCGTTGAACGGAAAACGCCCCACTTTGTAATTCACGCCAGCATCCTTCAGCGCTTCCTCGCTCAACCCGACCGATGCCGCCTCGGGCGCCGTGTAGACAATGGCGGGAATCGCGCCGTAGTTGACATGGCCAGGCAAACCGGCGAGTTGTTCGGCCAGGGCGATGCCTTCCTCGGTGGCCTTGTGCGCCAGCATCGGGCCGCCGATCACGTCCCCGATCGCGTAGATGCCTTCCACATTCGTGCGCCACTGCGCATCTACCGTGATGAAGCCCTTACGGTCCCGCTGCACGCCCAGCGCATCCAGTCCCAGACCTTCGGTGTACGGGCGTCGTCCCACGGCTACCAGCACCCGGTCGGCCTGAAGTGGTTCGCTCGCGCCGCCATTCGATGGCTCGACCGACAGCACCACGCTGTCACCGTCAACCTTTGCCGAGGTGACCTTCTGCGAGAGCCGGAACTCGAAGCCCTGCTGCTGCAGCACCTTGTGCAGGCCCTTGGCGAGTTCGGCATCCATGCCGGGTGTGATCCGGTCCAGATACTCAATCACGGTCACCTTGGAACCCAGCCGTTGCCAGACCGAGCCCAATTCCAGGCCGACATAGCCGGCGCCGATCACGACCAGGTGCTCGGGTACCTGCGCGAACGACAATGCGCCGGTGGAGAAGACGATCCGGTCTTCGTCGATCGGGACATTCGGCAAGGTGGCGCCCGCCGACCCCGTCGCAATCACGATCGCCTTGGCCTGGAGCGTCTGACTGGCGCCATCGGCGGCAGTCACGCTGACCTGGCCGGGGCCAGGAATCGATCCGGTTCCAAGCAGTCGCGTGATTTTGTGCTTGCGGAACAGGTAGTCGATGCCGTCGCCCAAGCCGGAGACCACCTTGTCCTTGTGATCCAGCAAATTCGCGAGATTCAATCGCAGGCCATCGAACTCGACGCCATGCGTGGCGAATTCGGTTTTGGCCGCCATGAAGCGTTCGGACGATTCCAGCAAGGCCTTCGAGGGAATGCAGCCGATGTTGAGGCAGGTACCACCCATGCGGGTGCGGGTTTCGACGCAGGCCACCTTCATCCCCAACTGCGCGGCACGTATGGCGGCCGGGTAGCCGCCCGGCCCGCCACCGATGATGACCAGATCGAACATCACATTTGCGTCCACTATTCGTTCTCCGTGAATGAGCCACGCGGCAAGCCGTTCTAGCCGCGCCGAAAGATGCCTTGCAACACCAGAATTGCGGCACCGGTGACGATGGCGACATCGGCCAGATTGAATGCGGGCCAGTACCAGTCGCGCCAATGCCACTGGATGAAATCCACCACATGCCCGCGCATGATGCGATCCACCGCATTGCCCAAGGCGCCTCCGATAAGCAAGGCGTAGGCAAGCGCCGGGGGCCATGCATGACGTGGCAGCTTGGTGAGCCAACGCGTCAACAGCGCGGCGATCGCCAGCGCAAGGAACGTCAGGACATGGCGTTGCCAGCCGCCGGCCGAGCTGAGGAAGCTGAAGGCAGCACCGGTGTTATAGGAGCGGTACCAGTTCCACCAGGAGTCGAACACGGGCACCGCCGTGTGCTCCGGCAATGCGGTCAGCACCCAGTATTTGGTGAGCTGATCGACGGCCAATACGGCGGCGGACACACCGAGCCACGGCAGCGCGCTTGGCATTCGCGGCACGCCACCCTGCGCGGTGCGTCTCTCACGCATGATTGCGCTCACTGGTCTGCCACGCCGCTCGCAGCAGCGCGGGAAGGCGCCGGGCGTCACGCGCCAGGAGCATGCCCGCCAGTGCCAGATAGAGCCAGGCGATGGCCGTCAGCACGAAGATTTCCTGCTCGGGGTTGGATTGATAGAAGAACGCCAGCATCAGCTGCCCGACGAACAGCACCGCCAACGCCACGGCGCCAACCAGGCTCAGCCGCATGCGCAGCAGCAATGCCAGTGCGAACATCGATTGCGCGGCGGTCAGGAAGAATTCCTCGTGCTGGCGTGCGTCCAATGGCAGCGAGGTCAACTCACCGGCACCAATGCTCATGGCAATCGGCAGCATGCCCACCAGCAGGGTCCATTGATTGATCTTGTCGCTGATCATCGTGGTCAGACCGGCGCGGGCGCGGCCATCCAGCACGAACAGGATCGCGATGGTGACCGCCGGCGCTTCGCTGGCCAGCGGTGCCAGCCACTGGATCAACAGGAACTCGTCCATCCCCAGGCGTCGACCCGAAGCCACCAGCGATTCGGCGAAGGGTTCGGCCGCCAGCAGGATCACGCCTGCGGCCGCCACACTCATCACTGCCATCACCGTCCAGCGCTTGCCGGGCGACAACTGCGCGATCACCGCGCCCGGGCCCGGCTCTTCGTCTTCTTCCTCTTCTTCGTTCTCGGCCTTTGATGTGCGCCACAGGTACAGGCAGAACAAGGCACCCAGCACGACGAAATCGAACAGGCCGATGCGGTTCTTGAGGATGATGACGAAGGCATACGCGCTCGCCAACGCAAGGAAGACGATTTCGACCGAATTTTCGACCTGCAACGCAATCCCGCGTTGCCGCGAGCGCCACCAGTGCAACCCCACCAGCAGCGGCCAGGCAAGCCCGATCAACAGGCGATTGGCACCGGTCATGTTGGCGGCGGCGTAGGCCACATACCCGGACGCCGGATCTTGGCCGGCGCGGTAGGCGTAGTAGAAGTCCACCGCGTATTCGGGCAGCACCGTGATAAGTGCGACCACCGCCAGCACGAAGCCGGTGGCGATGTACTTCTCGGCAGCCTCCGCGCCCCACGACAGCAGGAAGCCGGCGGCCAGAATCGCCGTGCCGAACAGCACCATGTCGCCCAGGGCGCCGACGCTGCTCCCGGTCACACGCAGGTACAGCGCGGGCACGACGGCCAGCGCTGCCAACCCCACTGGAACCACGAATTCTCGGACTGCGCTGTGTGTTCGCATGACGTGCCAGCTCCCTTGGGTCCTACGCGGTGCCGTCGATGGGGAATGCTTGCTCCACCGGGCTGACATAGACCCAGCCCGCGTCCGGTCGCCCCGTCCGCCCGACACGGCGGAAGATTTCCACAGCCCGGGCCACGTCTTCATCCTCGCAGAACAGTTCCATCTGGATCTCGCTGATCACCTGGTCGCCGAACTCGACCGAATACTCCTGCTCGCGCGCACTCAACGCGCGCAACAGGCCTTTCACGTCGAACAGGCTGAGGCGCTGGAAGCCGGCGGCTTCCAGCGCGTGGATCAAGTCTGAGACACGATTGCGGTGCACAAATGCCTTGATCTGTTTCATGACGCAGTCTCCTGAGAATTGTGCTCGGCCGCCTTGCGGTCGGAGCGGTTTTCAAGCCATTCGTACAGAACCGGAAGCAGGATCAGCGTGAGCAGCGTCGAACTGATCAGACCGCCCACGACCACGGTCGCCAACGGACGTTGGGTTTCCGCACCCACGCCGCTGGAGAGCAGCATCGGCACCAAGCCGAGGATCGCCACGCTCGCGGTCATCAACACCGGTCGCAATCGCAGCGCCGTGCCCTGCACCACCGCTTCGCGCACCGACAGGCCTTTCTCACGCAGCTCGTTGAGGAAGTTCACCAGCACGATGCCGTTGAGCATCGCGACGCCGAACACCGCGATAAAACCGATCGCCGAAGGCACCGACAGGTACTGGCCGGTGACAAACAACGCCAGCAGGCCGCCGATGGTGGCGAACGGCACGTTGGCCAGAATCAACGCGGCGTACTTGACCGAGTTGAAGGCGGTATAGAGCAGCACGAAGATGAAGAAGATCGTGATCGGCACGATCAGCGCCAGCTTCGCCAGGGCGCGTTGCTGGTTCTCAAATGCCCCACCCCATTCAATCCAGTACCCCGGCGGCAGCTTTACCTGCTGTTTGATCGCCGCTTCCGCGTCCTGGACGAAGCCGTCAACGTCACGGCCACGCACGTCCATCTGGATCACCGCGTAGCGTTGCAGTTGCTCGCGGCGGACGAACGAGTAGCCTTCGGCCACATTGATGTCGGCGACTTCCGACAGCGGCACCAAAGCACCGGTGGCTGTGCGTAGCGGGATGCGACGCAACGACTCGACCGAATCGCGTGTCGCGTCATCCAGCCGTACCGCGATATCGAAGCGCTTGACCCCATCGAGTAATACGCTCACCGGTTCGCCACCCAGTCCGTTGCGGACGATGGTCAGCACCTCCTCAGCGTTCATGCCATGGCGGGCCAGTTCGTCACGTTTGACCGCGATGCGGATCTGCGGCTTGCCGATGTTGGCTTCCAAGGCGAGATCGGCCACACCCGGCACCTTGTCGAGCACCCGCTTGATCCGGCCGCTGAGCCTGTCGAGCTCGCCCAGGTCTTCGCCGTAAAGCTTGAGCGCCAGCGTGGCGCGCACGCCGGAAATCAATTCCTCCACGCGCATCTGGATCGGCTGGGTGTAACCGGGCACCACGTTGGGCACGACCTTTTCCAGCGCCTCCTGCATGGCCGCTTCGAGCTGCTTGATGTCGCGGCCCGACTTCCACTCGTCCTCGGGTTTGAGCGCGGTGTAGATCTCCATGTAGTTGACGTCGGCGGTCTCGCCCTTCTCGGCGCGGCCGATCATCGCCAGCGTAGTCTCGACCTCGGGGAACTGCTTGAACGCCGCAGCAATGGTGTTGCTGGTGCGGATCGATTCGTTGAGCGAGGTCGACGGGATGCCGGTGATCCGCCACATGATCGAGCCTTCCTGTAGCTGCGGCATGAACTCCTTGCCCAGAAACGGGAACAACGCGAGGCTCGCTACCAGCGCCACGACAGCACTGACCACCACCACACGCTTGCGCGACAGCGCCTTCTCCAGCAGCGGGCGGTAACCGCGCTTGATCCGCGCGACCAGCCAGGTATCGCGTTCCGGCTTGGGCTTGAGGATCATCGAAGCCAACACTGGGATCAGGGTCAGGCTCAGGATCAGCGAGCCGGCCATCGCGAAGGCGATGTTGAACGCCATCGGCTTGAACATCTTGCCTTCGAGGCCTTCGAGCGAGAACAGCGGCAGAAACACCACGATGATGATGCCGATCGCAAACGTGATTGGATTGGCCACTTCCTTGGCCGCGGCCAGCACCGCCGAGGTCCTGTCGACCTTCTCGCCGTGCTCCAGGCGCTCGGCCATGATCCGGAAGGCGTTCTCGACCATCACCACGGCGCCATCGACCATCATGCCGATGCCGATCGCCAGACCTGCCAGCGACATGAGGTTGGCCGAGAGCCCGGCCTGCCCCATGCCGATGAAGGCGATCAGCATCGCCAGCGGCAAGGTCACGATCACCACCAGCGCCGAACGCACTTCGCCCAGGAACAGGAACAGGATCACCGCCACCAGCAGCGAGCCTTCAATCAGCGCCCGCACGGCGGTTTCCACCGCCTTGTTGACCAGGTCGGTGCGCTCGTAGATCGGCTTGAGCACCATGGTCTTCGGCAGTGCGGCACGCACCACGTCGAGCTTGCCTTTGACCGCTTCCACGACGCTCTTGGCGTTCTCGCCGATGCGGGCAAGGGCTTGCCCCATGACCACTTCCTGGCCGTCACGGGTCACGGCGCCAAACCGTGGCGCCGGCGCTTCGACCACCGTGGCCACGTCGCGCAGATACACCGGCACACCGTCCTCGGATTTCAGCACGATGGCGCCGATGTCCTGCGCGGATTTCAGCAACCCCAGGCCGCGCACGAGGAACTGCTCGCGCCCGACGTCCATGACGTTGCCGCCGACCTGGCCGTTGTTGGCGGGGAGCGCATTGATGACGTCGCTGAAGCCAAGATTTCGCGCGTACAACCGCTGCGGGTCGATTTGCACCTGGTACTGGCGTTCGCCGCCGCCCCACGAGGTGACATCGTCCACGCCAGGCGCGGTGCGCAGGATCAGGCGCACCGTCCATTCCTGCCAGGTGCGCAGGTCCATGTCGGTGACCTGATCCTTGCTGACGCCGGGCGCTCGTTCGACGGTGTACCAGTAGACCTGCCCCAGGCCCGACGTGTTCGGGCCCATGCTGGGTTTGCCGTAACCCTCTGGCAGGCGGTCGCCGATTTCCTGCAGGCGCTCGTTGACCAGTTGACGGGCGAAGTAGATGTTCATGTCGTCCTTGAAATAGACCGACACGTACGACAGCCCGAACAGGCTGACCGAACGGATTTCCTGCACCTTCGGCAAGCCGGCCAGCGCCGATTCCACCGGTGTGGTCAGCAACTGCTCGACGTCCTCGGCCGCCAGGCCCGGGGATTCGGTGTAGACATTGACCTGGACCGGGGTGACATCCGGAAACGCATCGATCGGCACGTTGCGCACGGCGCTGATGCCGAGGAAGGCCACCACCGCGAACACGATCAGGACCAGGAACTTGTAGCGCAGGGAGAGTTCGACCAGGCGATTCAGCATGGCGCACCTCCCGCAAAGGTGGGATTGGCGTCAGAGATCATCACTCTTCTCCTAACTGCGACTTGAGCATCTGCGCTTTGACGGCAAAGGCGCCTTCGACCACGACGGCGTCGCCGGGCTTGAGGCCTTCGCGGATGACGGTCCGATCGCCGATCGCTTCACCGGTACGCACCGGCGTCGGTTCCAACGCACCGGTCGCGTTGCGACGGAACACGACCGTGTCGCCTTCCAACTGCACCACCGCGTCGGTTGGCACCGACACCATAGTCACGGCGGCGTTGCCATCCTTGGCGACGTCGCTGGCCTCGAAGAACACATCGACGTAATCGCCGCTGTGCAGGCGGTCGTCCCGGTTCGGAACCTCGATCCGCACCACCGCATTGCGGGTCGTGTCCGACGTGCGATGCGCGGGATGCTGAACGGTACCCTTCAGGCGCTCGCCGTTGAACACCACCGTCGCTTCCGTGCCGGGTGTGATGCGCGGAACGATCCCCGATGGCAGCTTGGCGTCGACCCAAACCACCGATTCATCGACCAGGCGGAACAGCGTCTTGCCCGGTTCAATTTTCTCGCCGACGACCACGGCATCCTCGGTGATTCGCCCGGCATGCGGCGCGGTCAAGGTGAACTGGCCGTTGCTGCGCCCGGCCGCCGTGCCCGGCAAGCCATACGCCTGTGCCGTTGCGCGAGCGCGATCGAGCGCGACCTGTGCCTCGTTGATGCGGCGCCCGGACACGGCCTCACGACCGAGTGCAGAGACGCGGCGCCATTCCTGTTCGGCGATGCGCAACTCCGCTTGGGCATTGGCGACCTCGACGCTGGACAGCGTCACCAGCGGTGCGCCGGCGCGTACTTCGTCGCCGAGCTTGGCATGGCGACGCACAACCAAGGCTTCGACGCTGGGCGTGATCAGAGCAGTGCCGTAGGCATTGTCGAGCACTTCACCGGGCGCACGCAGCTGCTCGCTCATCGAGGACGGCTGCAACGTCTGCACGACGATGCCGGCAGCTTTCATCGCTGCGGCATCGAGTTGGACCGGCGCGATGCCGTCCTCGCCTTCGGCGGGACCTTCAGCGCCATCGGCCTCGGCAATGGTGGCCGGCGCGGTCGACGGAGTTTTAGAGCAAGCGGCCATTGCCAACAGCAACGCCGCGGCCAGCGGCAGGGACATCAATCGGAACGGGGTCATCGAAAGCTCTCTCATGGGGTGCCCTCCAGGCCGGCCCAGCGTTCGAGCTGTCCGGTGGCGGCGAGGTAGTCGGCGTAGTTGCGCCACAGGCGCGCTTCGAGTTCGGCGCCGGCGAGTTGCGTGTCGAGGGTCTGCTTGAGCTGCAGCAGGTAGTCGGCGGTGGACAGTTCGCCCTCCCGCCACAGACGCTCAAGGAGATTGGCACGACGCTCCACATCCGTGCCGCGGCTCGCCTGCCAGCGCGACCAGGCCGATTGCGCGGCAGCGTAGCTGTCGATCGCGCGGCGGCGATCGGCATCGAGTTCGACACGCACACGCTCGGCTTCGGCGACCGCAACATCGGCATCGGCTTGAGCCGCCACCACTTCGGCGCGATACGAATTGCGCACGAACAGCGGGATGCTGAGCGACACGCCGACCACGTTGTCCTGCACATTGCCGTAGTCGATGCGTCCCCCGCGCACGCCCACGGTGGGATCGGCCACCCGGTTACGGCGGGCGACGGTGACTTCGCGTTCGGCGGCGAGCGCAGCGGCTTGTGCGGCTTGCCAATCGGGCAGCTGTTCGATGCCGGTTTGGGGTGCCATCGGGGGTGGCAATGCGTCGCTGGGCAGCGTCAGGCTCGCCAAGAGTTCCGGTGAGCCGCCGACCGCGCGGAAACGCGCTTCGGCCTCTGCCTGTTCGGCGACGAGTTGCGACTGCTGGGCTTGCGCTTCATCGCGGGCCAGCAGCGCCAAATCGCGCTCCAACCCGGAAATGTCGGCTGCAGCAAACTGCTTTTGTGCCAACTCGCCAAAGCGCGTGACCAACGCCAATCGACGTTCACCGGTGCGCACACGTTGCTGCGCCGTCTGTAGCTCAGCCCAACTGGCGAACCACTGCTTGGCGAAATCGCGGCGACGCAGCTTGGCTTCAGCGGTGGCTAGATCGACCCGCGCGGAGGCCGCGTCGCGACGCGCGCGACGCTTGCCGCTCAGATCGAGCGTGAGGTTGAGGCCAGCGGTTGTGGTGCGATCCGGGCCTTCATCGTCGCCGGCCAACTCGACTTCGGGGTTGTAGAGCGGTCGTCCGGCCGCATCGTACCGGGCACGGGCTGCGGCCAGTTGCGCTTCGGTGGCGCGATAACTCGGATGGTGTTGCCAGGCGGCCTGCAGCGCCTCGCGAAGTGCGACTGGGGCCTGTGTATCGGGGGTTTGGGCGGCCATGGCCAAGCCCGACAGCAAACTCGCTGCCAGAACCAGGACGGCCAGCCGCGCGACGCGACGTCGTCGCGGCGAACGAACAAGGTGCATTGGAAGATCCTCTGAGTCGGCGGTGTCCTCTGGCGCTCCGCGCCAAAGGGGCAAAACACCTGACTCAGGCGATCGGCGGCCTCAGTTCCAAGGGTTGCGACGCGCTGGGCGGCAACCCGGACGTACGCATAGGCAGCGCCTGCGGCACGAGCACAACCACGATCTGCGTATCCGGCACCATGGCGGCAGCATGATGGCAACCGCAGTGACTGCAAGCGGCATGCCCGAGCTTGAGCTTCGTGGAATCGTCATTACCGCTATCCAGCGGCGATGCCTTCACCGCCACGGCATGGCTGCCATCCGTGCCGAAGCCCATGTCCGCGAAATCGTGCTTCGCGCAGGCGACCGCCGCGCCGATCTTCAGAGCGAAGATCAGCAGCACCAGTACCGCCAGCCGCGTGGAAGCGCGCAGGCGGGCCAGCAGCAGGCAGGAGGAGGCGACCGGGTTCATCCTGCCATCCTAGCCGGTGCCACGGACGTTATAAAATCTCATCAGGCCGGTTCCCGGGAGCGGGTCATGCCGTTCCTCGCTCGTGGACACATGCGCGACGGTATCCACGTCACTTCCTCAGCAGGCGCATGCCGTTGCCCACCACCAACAGGCTGGCGCCCATGTCGGCGAACACCGCCGCCCACATCGTGGCTTGGCCTGCAAAGGTCAGCACTAGAAAAACCGCCTTGATCCCCAGGGCCAAGGTGATGTTCTGCATCAGCACGTGAGCGGTGGCGCGCGAGAGCCGGATGAAGGCCGGAATCTTGCGCAGGTCGTCGTCCATCAGGGCGACGTCAGCGGTTTCGATCGCGGTGTCGGATCCGGCCGCGCCCATCGCGAAGCCGATATCGGCCCGTGCCAGGGCCGGGGCGTCGTTGATGCCGTCGCCAACCATGCCGCTGGTACCCTGTGCGGCGAGCGCTTCGACCTCGCGCAGCTTGTCTTCGGGTAGCAGGTTGCCTTGGGCGCGGTCGATACCGACCTCACCGGCGATGGCCTGCGCCGTGTGCGGGTTGTCCCCGGTCAGCATCAGGGTCTTGACCCCGAGCGCGTGCAAGTCGGCGATCGCCTGCCGGCTGCTGTCCTTGACCGTGTCGGCCACGGCGAAGATCGCCTGCACGCCATCGCTTGCCAGCAGCGCCACGACGCTCTTGCCTTGTGCTTCCAAGGCCGCGAACTGCGCTTCCAACTCGGCGGAACTGGCACCCAACTCCTGCACGAGTCGGTGATTGCCCAGGTGGTAGAGCGACCCAGCGACGCGGCCACTCACGCCGCGGCCCGGCAGTGCAGCGAACTCCTCGACCTCTTGCATCGGCACGCTGTCATTCTGTCCCGCCACGGCGATGGCCTTGGATACAGGATGATCGGAACGCGCCGCCAGGCTGGTCGCTATGGCGCGCACGCGGGTCGCATCAGCCTGGCCCCAAGCCGCGAAATCGGTCTGTTTAGGCTTGCCGTGGGTGATCGTTCCGGTTTTGTCCAGCGCCAACCACCGCAGCTTGCGGCCATTCTCCAGGTACACGCCGCCCTTGATCAGGATGCCGCGTCGCGCCGCCGCGGCCAGACCGCTGACGATGCTCACCGGGGTGGAGATCACCAGGGCGCAGGGACAGGCGATCACCAGCAGCACCAGGGCCCGGTACGTCCAGTCCAGCCAGTCCGCGCCCATCAAGAGCGGCGGCACCACCGCCACGCCCAGGGCGACGGCAAACACCAGCGGGGTGTACCAGCGCGCAAACTGATCGACGAAACGCTGGGTCGGCGCACGATTGCCCTGCGCGGCTTCGACCGCGTGGATGATGCGGGCCAAGGTGGAATCGCTGGCCACGGCGGTAACGCGATACTCCAGGGAACCTGCTTCGTTGATGGTGCCGGCGAATACCGGGTCGCCTTCGGCCTTTTCGACCGGCAGGCTCTCGCCGGTGATCGGCGCCTGGTTGACCGTCGAACGGCCGAGCACCACCACGCCGTCCAGCGCTATGCGTTCGCCGGGCTTGACCCGCACTCGGCTGTCGAGTGCGACGGCCTTGGCATCCACCTCGATCCAGCGCTGATCGTCTTGCAGAACGGTGACACGTTCGGGCGTGAGATCCATCAGGCCGCGTATCGCATTGCGGGCGCGATCCAGCGACTTGGCCTCGATCACCTCGGCCAACGCGAACAGCACCATCACCATCGCCGCCTCGGGCCAATGGCCAATGAGCATCGCGCCCGTGACAGCGATCGACATCAGGGCGTTCATGTTGAGATTGCGGTTCTTGAGCGCAATCCAGCCCTTCTTGTAGGTCGACAGGCCGCCAGTCCCGATGGCGACCAACGCCAGCGCGATGACCAGCCACGTCGGGGCGCCGAGCCAAGACACGACTTCGGCGAGGATCGCCGCTATGCCGGAGACGGCGAGCGGCCACCACGCTGTTCGGGTCGGCACCGGCGCGCCCAGCGCGGCACCGCCGTGGGTGCCGACGACCTCGGCCTCGAAGCCAAGCGACTTCAGGCCCGCCAGGACATCGGGCAAGGCGTCGGCCGCATGTCGGACCGTCAAGGTGCGCTGCACGAGGTTGAAAGCCAGCGAAGCCACGCCGGGCATGCCACTAAGTTTGCCGCGGATCAGGCCTTCCTCGGTGGGGCAATCCATCTTGGCGATACGCAATGCCGTTTCGACGTCGGAGGACGGCGTATCCATGGGCGTCGCCTGCATGCCGATCGCGGTCAGTGCGTCTTCCACGGACGTCAGCGTGGGCAAGTCGTGATGCACCGTCAGCGTGCGTTGCACCAGGTTGAACTGCAGGTCCGTCACCCCGGGTACCTGGCCGAGCTTGTTGCGGATCAATGCCTCCTCGGTGGGGCAGTCCATGTTCTGGATGCGATAACGCATCGGTGACTGCATGACCTTTGGCGCGAGCGCCATCGGTGCAGTCGCTGCAGGCGTACTACCGCAACTGTTGCAGGTGTCGCTCATCGCGCAGGTTCCTCCATATAGGCCTGCAGGGCCGGCACAATCGGCCGCGTCAGGAACGCGCCGATGCGCGCGCCGCCCGTGTTGCCGCGCGGCATCCACAACCAGGTGAACAGTGCTGCGGCCAGCAGCCGCGGCCCTTGGCCGAGGGTCTCGCGCCGATCGCCAAAGCGCACGCTCCAGCACAGGAACGCCCAGTGGCTGCGAAGATGAGAAACCGTGCGTGCCTGACCGAGCACATGCGCCTCTTCGAACAAGGCATACGCACGCTCAGCATCGCCGGCCCGCATTGCCGCGTAGCCGGCGGCCAACCGCTGCGCGAAGGCTCGACTGCGGCGGTCCGGCGTCACGCGGAACGGCCAGATCAATTGCGCAAGATATCCCGACGGCATGGCTTCTTCGCGCAGTCCGACGGCGTCGGCCGCCAGCGGTTCGGGCCGATCATGGAACGTACCGAACAGGCGATCCCAGAGCATGAAGAACTCGCCGAAGTTGACCTGGGCGTCCTCGTAGTCGCGCTTGTGATGCCAGCGGTGGACTTCGGCCACGCCCAGCCAGCGACGCAGTGGGCCGACCCGGTAATCGAGGTTGGCGTGCTGAAAGGCCAACTGCACGCTGAGCAGCGCCAGCCAGGCGCTGAGCACCTGCGGGGGCGCGCCTAGTGCCACGAGGACGCCGATGCTGGGACCGGCCATGAGCAGCGCACTGAGCGGATGCCGGCGCTCGCCGTTGAGCCAGTACAGGCGTTCGGCGCTGTGGTGGATCGCGTGCAATCGCCACGCCCAGACATAGCGGTGACTTACGCGATGCATCGTGTAGAGGCCGACATCGACGATCGCGCCCGCCAGCAACAGTTGAAACACCACGGGCCACTGCGTCGGCCACAGCGAGGCCACCAGCAGCGTCCCTCGCAAGGCGTGCAAGGCATAGGCCGTGCCGGCCAACAGCATCAGGTTGGCCAGACCGTGCAGCACATCCGCGCGCAGATCGCCGTGATCGCGCAACCAGACGCGCTCGTACGGCTGCAGCCGCTCGAGTAGCGCCACGCAGGCGATGCCCGCCGCCGAGACCGCCGCCAGCGTCGGCCATGCCGGCAGGGCATCGCCGGCGACGGCCAGCACCATCAACGCCGTGGACAGCATCACCGCTGGGTAGCTGCCGTACCGAATCAGTCCTTGCACGTGCATGTCAGATCCTTGGGCACGGGCCGTGCCTTATTGGGCCGCCCGCGCGAGCACGCGTGAGGTGCGGGCGTTGAAATAGAAGCCGCCCATCGCGACAACCGCGACGAACAACTGCGCCAGCAGCGACTGCCAGGACGGGTACACGCCCAGCCAATCGATCCGGGGCGCGGCAATCAGGGCCTGGCCGACCCAACCGGCCTCCTGCAACGCGGCGACGCCCTTGCCGACGAGCACCACTGCGAGCACGGCGATCAGGATCGAGCTGATCGAGAAGAACTGGCCGATGGGCAGGCGCTTGCTCATGCGCAGCATCCAGTAGGCGACCGCGGCGAGCACGACGCTGCCGGCGACCAGCCCACCCAGAATTGCGGTGCTGTTCTCCTGGCTCCACATCGCGATGAAGAACAGGATCGTCTCGAACACTTCGCGGTAAACAGCGACGAAGGCGAGCAGGAACAGGAAGATTGCCGAGCGGCGGGTCAGCGCAGCGGAGACTTTGGCGTGCAGGTACTGCTGCCAGCGGCCGGCCAGGCTCTTCTGGTGCATCCAGATGCCCACACTCAACAGCACCGCAGCCGCAAACAATGCAGAAACGCCTTCGGTCACCTCGCGATTGGCGCCGCTCACATCAACCAGATGGGTCGCGATCGCCCACGTCGCCACGCCGGCCAGCAACGCGCCGATCCAGCCCGCGTGCACCGCCGGCAGGGCCTCACGGCGCTCGGCCTTGCGCAGGAAAGCGATCATGCCGATCACGATCAGCAGCGCCTCGATGCCTTCGCGCAGCAGGATGGTGAAGCTACCCAGGAACGCCGTGGTGCGATCGGTATGCGCGTCCTGCAGCACGCCCTCGGCGCGATCGAACAGTGCGGTGACCTGCGCGGCCTGCGCGGTCGCGTCGGCCACCGGCACACGCCGGCCGATCATGTCGCGATAGCGCGCCATCGTCGTTTCGAGCTCCCGCATCAGGGCGTTGTTGCGAGCGGCGAGCGTGGGTTCGACCGGCTCGACTCCGTCCAGGTACGCCGACAAGGCTGCGGTCTTCGCCTGCACGGCATCGCCGGCCTCGTAGGCGCTGAGGCTCTCGGCCATGCGTTGCCGGGCCAGCGCGAACGGCTGGGCCGTCGCGCTTGACGCCGGGCTCTGCAGCGCCTGCGGGTGCGCGCGCAGGTAGGCAACGATGGCCCGCGCCTGTGCGGCTTGACTGCCGCCAGCCACCAGGTCCGCCTCGCTGGTGCGGGTCAGCGCTTCCAGCGTGGGAATGCGCTGGCGCCAGGCGGGATCCTCGCGCCACAGGGTTTCCCCCTCGACCCGCGTCTGCGGGGAATGCGCCAGACTGCCGACATAGAACCCTAACGCCCAGCGATCCGCCTCAGGCAGCGACGCGAAGCTGGTCATGGCCGTGCCCTGAATGCCTTGCGAGATCGCCTCGTACAACGCGAAGGGCGTGCGCCGGGCGGCGCGGGTGGCATCGGTGAAGGCGATCGGCGGCGGGTCGAGGCTCGCGGCGGCCGGGCCGTCGCCAGCGCCCGTCGGGCCGTGGCAGGCGGCACACTGCGCCGCGTACAGATGCGCCCCGCGGGCCGGATCAGGGGGTGTCGCCGGCACGGCGCCCACCGGGTAGCTGGCCAGCAGGCCGTCGGCCAACCGGTGCGCCAACGCGGCGACGTGCCCGGCGTCGGCCTTGCCCTCGACGGCTGCGACCAGTTGATCCGCCTGGCCAATCAGCGCAGCTTGGCCCGGCGTGGTCGGCAGCACGGCCAATTGGCTCCGCACGGCGCCTGCAAACTCGCGCATCTCCGCGTACTCGGCCTCGGACACGACGCGGCCAGCTTGCACGGCAGCGCTGTAGTCGACGGCGACATAGTCCAGCAATTGCCAAGTCTGGCGTGGATTCACTGGCGTCGCGGGGGCCGCAAAGACCGGCAGGGGGTTCGGCCGAGATACGTGTAAAAATGCCCCATAGGACGTGATTTTTTTCGTGAAATCATCTGGTTGCCGATTTTTTCTTGCCGACTGAGCCGGGAGTTTGATCTGGGCGCAACTGCGCCAGCACCTGCTCCAGCGTGTCCCTGCGCACACCGGCCCGCAACGCGTCGGCTTCAGCCTGTTCGCGACGCTCCCGCTCCTTCGTTAGATCGGCGCGAGCACCGCCCAATTCTGCCCGTACAGCTTCCAGCGTCTGGGTATCTTGCGTCCAGCGCGTCTGCAAGGCTTGGTGCTCGATGGCCGTGAGCCGCAGCGCGTCCAGTTCCTTCTGCCGATCGTCTGCATCCTGCCGCACTTGGGTCAGTTCCCGCTCCAGGCGTGTGTGGCGCTCCAGCCACTGCCCGTTGTCGCGATTGAGCTGTACCAACTCGTGGTTCTTGGCGGTCAGCGCCTCGTTGGCATGGCGTAGCGCGACCTGCAACTCCTGCACCTGGTGCTCGTGGCGGCGCTGTTCCTGCTCCCGCTGGTCCTTGACCGAGGTCCGGTAGTGCTCCAGCGCCTCGCGGGCGTGCTGGTGCTTCTGTTCCAGCGACTGCGCATGGGCCTCGTGCTCGGCCAGGCGTGTGGTCAGGCCGGCGATGCGCTCGCCGAGCTGGGCGACCTCGGTGACACGGTCGGCCAGGGCCTGCCGGGTGGTCGCGTGAGCGGTCTTTTCGTCGTGCAACGCCGTTTCGTTGCCCTGGAGCTGGGCGCTCAAGGCCACGGCTTCCTGCTGCGCACGCTCCAGTGCTTGTCCGCGCTCCTGCAACTGCGCCTCGAAACGCTGCTGGGCCTCGGCAACAACGGTCTCAGCCTCCTCGTGCAGACGTCCGGCGAGCCGCCCGATCAGGTCCTGTAGCGCCTCACTGACAGCGACTTTCGCGCCCAAGCCTTGCCCTTCCTCTTCCTCCAGTTCCTTCAGATAGCGGTGGATGGTGGTCTTGGAGCCGGTGTTGCCCAATGCCACCCGCACCGCGTCCACCGACGGGTGCTTGCCCTGCACCCGCAGCGCGTCGCGGGCCTTCTGTACATCGCTCTTGTACAACCCAGCACGGGCCATGGCCGCCTCCCCGGACGATTTCGTAATGTATTACATACCATGTAATTACATATCGTTTCAACCACGTGAATCATCGAGCTTTGGCTGTAAATTTAGGCGGGATAATAGTAGTTTATCCCGCCTGATGCTCCACAGGTGGTGCCCGACGGCTGCCAGACAGTACGAAATGGCCTGTACCGGGAACTTTCGGGATTCAATGCACTTCCAAGCGAACAGCCCGCAGTACACTAGATCGGCGATGCTCCAGCCCTTGGCCCCTCTCACGCAAAGTCTGTCCATGGCTTCCGCTCGCCACGGCGCGACGTTGTGTTGCGAGAGAGGTCCATGAAGTTGCGCGTGCTCCGGACTCGATCGCTCCGCCTTCGCTTTGCTTGGCTGGCGTTGCTGGCGCTGTTGTTCCAGCAGGTCGCGCTGGCCGCCTACGTGTGCCCAGTCAGCGAGACGCCACCGGAGCCGAAGGCGATGATGGCCGGCTGCGAAGGCATGGAAATGCCGGACCCCACTGCGCCGGTGCTGTGCGACCAGCACTGCCAACGTGAGCATGTCACCAATCCTGATCTCAAGGCCCCGCAGGTGCCGCCGCTAGCACTGCCGGCGCTGCATTTCACCCTGACCGAAGCCCTGCTGACGCCGGTGCAGGACCAGCACTACGAAGACGTACCGACCTGCCGGTCCGATCCCCCGCCGGCGCAGCGCTTCTGTAGCCTGCAGATCTAGACCCCGACCGCACCCCGTCCCCGCGCTGCCGATCACGGCGGCGCGCTCGTCGTTGTGTGCTCGGAGGTCTCATGTCCTTTTCTTTCTCGCTGCACCGCTGGTGCGGCACTTGTCGCTGGCCCGTGTGGGCCCTCGCCATCGGTTTCGTTGTCACGCCCGCCTGGTCCATCGCGGCTGGCATCTCTTTCAATGACGCGCAGCGGCTGGCGGCCGAACGCGCTCCTTTGCTCAAGGCCCGCCAAGCGCAAATCGCGGCCACGCAGGAAGAAGCCGCCCGCGCCGCCGCCTTGCCCGATCCCAAACTGACGCTGGGTCTGACCAGCTGGCCGGTCACCGGTCCCGACGCGTTCGAATTCCGCGCCGACGACATGACCATGAAGCAGATCGGCGTGATGCAGGAATTCCCGGCTCGTGCCAAACGCCAAGCGCGTCAGGCCGTAGCCGATCGCGGGATCGAGCAAGCGGAAGCGTTGTCAGTGGCCGAACAGTTGGCGGTTCGACGCGGCACGGCCGAGGCCTGGATTGCCCTGTGGGCCGCCCAGCGCGAAGTAGTCGCGCTGCAGACCCTGCGGGAACCGGCTTCCATCGCCGTGCGCACAGCCGAGGCGCGTTTGACGGGTGGCACTGGCACGGTAACTGACACTCTGGCCACGCAAGCTGCGGCGCTGGAACTGGAAAACCGGATCGATGCCGCGCTAGCCACGTTGGAAGCCTCTCGCGCTGGCTTGGCGCGGTGGCTCGGTGTGGATCCGGCGGATATGGACGCCGAAGACGCACCGCCCGAGTTGACGGAACTGCCCGTCGCCCCGGCCACGCTGCTGGCCTCAATCGACCGCCAAGGACCACTGCTGCCGTGGCGCTCACGCGAAGCCCTGGCCGAAGCCCAAATCGATGCTGCCATCGCTGAGAAGCGACCAGACTGGAGCCTCGGTGTGACCTATGGGCAACGCGACCGAACATCGGGAGGCGTATCGCGTAGCGACATGCTGATGGTCGAATTCGCTGTCGACCTGCCGCTGTTCCCCCGCAATCGGCAGGATCGAGGCGTGGCAGCACGGCGAGCCGAATTGGATGCGGTGTCCGCTGAACGCGAGGATGCTCGTCGCGTCCAGATCGAAGTCGTCCGCCGCGCTTTGGCCGACTGGCAGGGCCTGCAACGTCAGGTCACCCGCAAGGAAACCCAATCCCTTCCGCTGGCCCACGACCGCGCGAAGACAGCGTTGGCTGCCTATGCCGGCGGCGGTGACCTGCAACCGTGGCTGGAAGCGCGCCGCGACGAAATCGAACTGCACATCGAGCACGCCCGCCATCTGGGCGAACTCGGCCGCGCCTGGGCAGCGTTGGCCTATCTACTGCCCGCGGAGACCACGCCATGACATCCACGACGAACCGTTTGATGTTGGCGGCAGCCGCTGCTGGGCTGCTGACCGTGGGACTCGGTGCCGGCTACTGGTGGACGCAGCGCCATGCCGGCCACGACCTGAAGCAAACGGCCACGCCAATGGCGAGCCAGACCGAGCGCAAGGTCCTGTACTGGTACGACCCGATGGCGCCGGACCAGCACTTCGACAAGGCCGGCAAGTCGCCCTTCATGGACATGCAGTTGGTGCCCAAGTACGCCGACGAAGTCGCCGGCGGCAGCGTGCGCATCGACGCCGGATTGCAGCAGAGTGTCGGCATCCGCACTGCGCAAGTCGAAATCGGCCGCTTGGCGTCCACGGTGCGCGTGCCGGGCACGCTGACCTGGGATTTGCGTCAGGAATCGGTGGTGAGCGCCCGCGTCGAAGGCCTCGTAAGCCACGTGCAGGTGAAAGCCCCGTACACGAAGGTAGCGCGCGGCCAGCCGCTGGCCTCGCTGCTGGCACCGAGTTGGAGCAGTGCACTGGCCGAGGCGCGGGCCTTGCGCCAGGCGCAGTCGGCTTCGGCGCGGGAACTACAGTCTGCCGCCCAGCAACGCCTGCGCGTGTTGGGCGTGCCTGGCGGCATGGCCCGCGACGGCAGCGTAACGCTGAGCGCACCGAAACACGGTGTCGTCACCGAAGTGCTCGCCCGCGAAGGTCAGACGGTGATGCCGGGCACACCACTATTCCGCATCAACGGCACCGACACGCTGTGGCTGGAAGCGGCGATCCCGCAGGCCAGTGCGATGGCGTTGCGTCCTGGTACTCCGGTGGAAGCCGTCGTCAGCGCAGCGCCTGGTCAGACGTTCGTCGGTGAGGTCGAAGCGCTGTTGCCGCTGGTCGATACCACCAGCCGCACACAGCGGGCGCGCATCGTGCTGCGCAATCCCAATGGCGTCCTGGCGCCTGGCATGTTCGCCGAGGTGACGCTGCAACCACAGGATGGTGCCGCAGTGCCGCTGGTACCGACCGAGGCACTGATCGCCACTGGTGCCGATAGCCGCGTGATCGTGCAAGACGCCGACGGCGGCTTCCGTCCCGTCCGGGTGCGCGCCGGACGCAGCAGTGGTGGGCGCACGGAGATCCTCGCCGGGCTTACTGGCCGCGAGAAGATCGTGGTCTCAGGCCAGTTTCTGATCGATTCGGAGGCGAGTCTGTCCGGTGCGCTGGAACGCCTGAATGACACCTCCACCAAACCAACGCCAACCACGAGCGCCCCCAGGCCGGGCTTGCCGATGGGAGACCGGCAATGATCGCCGCCCTGATTCGCGCCGCGATTACGCATCGCGTGTTCGTGCTGTTGGCCGCACTGGTCTTGGCCCTGATCGGCACATACTCGGTGACGCGCACGCCGATCGATGCGCTGCCCGATCTGTCCGATACCCAGGTGATCATCCGCACCAGCTACCCGGGCCAATCGCCGCAGGTGGTCGAGGATCAGGTCACTTATCCGCTGGCTACCACGATGCTGTCGGTGCCTGGCGCGACGACGGTGCGCGCCTTCTCGTTCTTCGGCGACTCCTACGTCGACGTGCTGTTCGATGACAGCACCGACCTGTACTGGGCGCGCTCGCGGGTGCTGGAGTACCTGAGCCAGGCACGCGATCGCCTGCCGGCCGGCGTCACGCCCGCGCTCGGCCCCGATGCCACGGGACTCGGCTGGATCTACGAATACGCGCTGGTCGATCGCACCGGCCAACACGATCTTGGCCAGTTGCGTGCGCTGCAGGACTGGTTCCTGCGCTATCAGCTCAAGACCGTGCCGAATGTCGCCGAAGTGGCGACTTTGGGCGGTATGGAGCGCGCGTGGCAGATCGTGCCCGATCCGCAGGCGCTGGCCGCCCGCGGCGTCACCGTGGCGCAGTTGGTCGATGCGGTGCGCAACGCGAACGGTGCTAACGGGGGCTCGGTGATCGAGCAGGGCGAAGCAGAGCTGATGGTGCGCAGCGAAGGCTACCTGAAGAGCCGCGTGGACTTCGAAAACGTGCCGGTCACCACCGACGCCAGCGGCGTGCCGGTGCTGCTGCGTGACGTGGCGGTTGTGCGGCGGGGTCCGACGTTCCGCCGCGGTCTCGCCGAGTTGGACGGGCAAGGCGAAGTGGTTGGCGGCATCATCGTGATGCGCACGGGCAAGAATGCGAAGGCCACCATCGCCGCCGTGAAAGCACGGCTGGCGGAACTGCAGCGCAGCCTGCCGGCCGGCGTCGAGATCGTGCCCACCTATGACCGCTCGCGGCTGATCGACGCCGCGGTGAGCAATTTGTGGAGCAAGTTGTTCGAGGAATTCCTGGTGGTGACGCTGGTCTGCGTGTTGTTTCTTGTGCACCTGCGCTCGGCGCTGGTAGCCGTGATCACGCTGCCGCTGGGCGTACTGGTCGCCTTCATTGCACTGCATCTGCAAGGCGTCACGGCGAACCTGATGTCGCTCGGTGGTATCGCGATCGCGATCGGCGCGATGGTGGATGCGGCGATCGTGATGATCGAGAACACCCACAAGCATCTGGAGCATTGGCGTAACGCGAACGACGGACGTGAACCACAAGGCGCAGAACGGTGGTCGCTGATCGCCGACGCTGCCGCCGAGGTGGGGCCCGCGTTGTTTGTGAGCCTGTTGATCATCGCGCTTTCGTTCGTGCCGGTATTTGCGCTGCAGGGACAAGAAGGCAAGCTGTTCAAGCCGCTGGCTTTCACCAAGACCTACGCGATGGCTGCAGCAGCCGGGCTCGCGGTGACGCTGGTGCCGGTGCTGATGGGCTATCTGATTCGCGGGCGTATTCGGCCGGAACACGCCAACCCGCTCAACCGCGGCCTGATCGCGTTGTACCGGCCGATCCTGGAAGCGGTGCTGCGCTACCCGAAAGTGACCCTGACGTTGGCCGGGGTATTGCTGCTTACCGCGCTGCTGCCGCTCAGCCGGCTCGGCAGCGAGTTCATGCCCGCGATGGATGAAGGCACGTTGTTGTACATGCCCACGGCACTGCCGGGGCTGTCCGCCGGCAAGGCCTCGCAACTGCTGCAGTTGACCGATCGAATGATCAAGACCGTGCCCGAGGTCGATCATGTGTTTGGCAAGGCGGGGCGAGCCGAAACGGCCACCGATCCGGCGCCGCTGGAAATGTTCGAGACCACGATCACCTTCAAGCCGAAGGACCAGTGGCGGCCCGGGATGACGATGGACAAAATCAAGGCGGAACTGGACAAGGCGGTACACGTGCCGGGACTGACGAACCTGTTCGTGCCGCCGATCCGCAACCGCATCGATATGCTCTCCACCGGCATCAAGAGCCCGATCGGCATCAAGGTGCTGGGTAGCGACCTGGCCACACTGCAAAATGTGGCCGATCGGATCGAGACGGTGGCGAAGACCGTGCCCGGTGTCAGCTCGGCAATTGCCGAACGCCCGACCAGTGGGCGCTACGTCGATGTGCACATCCGTCGTGATGAGGCGGCACGCTACGGGCTGTCCCAACAGCAATTGCAGCAGTTGATCGCGACGGTGGTGGGCGGTGATCCGATCGGCCAGACCGTCGAAGGGCGCGAACGCTATCCCATCGTGGTGCGCTATCCGCGTGCCGAGCGCGACTCGATCGAGGCCTTGCGACAACTACCGATCGTCGCCGCAAACGGCGCCCAGCTCACGCTGAGTCAGGTGGCCGACATCGCGGTGGTTGCAGGACCATCCATGCTGAAAAGCGAGGGTGGCCAGTTGGCTACTTATGTCTACGTCGATACGGCCGGCAGCGATTTGGGCACGGTAGTGGCCAATCTGCAACATGCGGTGGCTAGACAAGTCAAATTGCCGCCGGGTACGACCGTGGCTTGGTCCGGTCAGTTCGAATATCTGGCCAGTGCCATGGAAAGGCTCAAGGTGGTGGTGCCGATTGCGCTGGTGATCATTTTTTTATTGATCTATGCCGTTTTCCGAAGCGTGAGCGAAGCCGCGCTGATCATGGCCAGCGTGCCGCTGGCACTGGTCGGCGGACTATGGCTGATCTGGTTGCTTGGTCATGCGGTGTCGGTGGCCACGATCATCGGCTTCATCGCGCTGGCGGGCGTCGCAGCCGAGTTTGGGGTGGTGATGCTGTTGTATCTGCACCATGCCTGGGAGCACCAACTTGCGCTCGATCCCCACGCAGACCAGGAAGCGCTGGATGCAGCGATCCGCGAAGGTGCCGTGCAGCGCGTGCGCCCGAAGGCGATGACCGTCGCGGTCATTCTCGCCGGTTTGTTTCCGATCCTGCTCGGCCACGGTGCCGGTTCGGAAGTGATGCAGCGCATTGCCGCCCCGATGATCGGCGGCATGGTCACTGCGCCACTGTTGTCCATGCTCGTGATTCCGGCCGCATACCGGTTGCTGCACGGCCGCGCCTTGACTCGCCGCCGTTCGTCCACCCCGTCATCCCATGTCATCACAGGAGAACACCAATGAAGATCCCCGCCTATCTCATCACCACTTTGCTTCTGGCAGGCTGCTCGCAGGCCCCTGACAACACCGAAGCGGTGCAGGCCGCGCCCACAGAGCAGATGCCGATGTCCGAAGCCGAGCAAGCGAAAACACCGGCCGAAGCGTCCGCTGCCGTGACGGCGTCGGCAACAGGCACCGTGCAAGCAGTCGATGCCGCAGCCAGCAAGATCACCATCGCGCACGGCCCGGTAGAGGTGCTGCAATGGCCGGCGATGACGATGGCCTTCAAAGCCACACCCGAGCAGATCGCCTCAGTGCGGGCCGGTCAGAAAGTGCAGTTTGAGTTCACTGCCGAAGGCATGAACGCCACGATTATCCGGGTCCAGTCCATCCAATAATTGATCCAAGCCTTGATGAAGCGCGGCGCCACCGCGTCCGATAGTCAGCTTGTGATCGAAGTTAGGGTGTTGGAGAGTCGCATATCACCTGAATTAAGCCGAGCCGCGAAGCGGCTTCGGCTTGAATGAACTGTTAGCCATCACTGCGGGTAGATGAAGTCACTGCTCTCAGAAGGCACGCTCTGCAAAAAGTGAGCGAGCGCTCCTAGCGACTCAGCCCAGATGTGTGTGGCCTCTTCGCGTGTAGCGGAGTAGCCCGTGTTGATAAAAATTGTGCAAGTAAAACCAGACGAATTACTATATTCCGTGAATGTTGCGCCTTCCAGCTCCCAATTGAACGAAGTTGGTGCGGAAAAATTAGAAGTGTGCAAGAAGCGATCGAAGTGGAAGAATATTGGAAAGTAGTTCTTTGCGTCGGCAATAGCGGACTTAGAGTTTATTGCGAACTCAATATATCCGGAGTCTCGATGTCCTTGATCGTCGTCGATAGGCCCACTTACGCAGCCTACCGAGAACAAGCCTGTCTGATGAGAATTGATTGCAAGCGCCAGATCAAGCAAGGCCGAGTCTTTAGCTAGCTCAGGTATGGCGCGGAGCGCGGCCTCATCTCCTTTGACGTACTTAAAGCCATAGTTGGCGTCGCCATCCTCTCGCAGTACTCCATCACCGCCGTATGGTATGGGCTTGGCTCGATGCCTGATGCTCAAATAGTTGGAATGTCTAGTCATATTTGGTGTGATGGCTAACGATCCGTTAGGCAGTATGCCAAATGGCATCCTGAGACTCGCCTGCTCGGACTATGACGCCCGAAGTCGACGCTCGTACCAGGGCTGGGATCGATTGACGATCCTGACCACCGACAGCATTACCGGCACCTCGATCAGCACGCCCACCACGGTGGCCAGCGCCGCACCCGATTGCACGCCGAACAAGGCGACCGCGGTGGCGACGGCGAGCTCAAAGAAGTTGCTAGCACCGATCAGCGCTGACGGCCCTGCCACGCAGTGGGCGACGCCTAGCTTACGGTTGAGCAGGTAGGCCAGGCCGGAGTTGAAATACACCTGGATCAGGATCGGCACGGCCAGAATCGCAATGATCAGCGGCTGCTCGATGATCTGCCGGCCCTGAAAGCCGAACAACAGCACCAGCGTCGCCAACAGCGCGACCAGTGACACTGGCCCTAGTCGCGCGAGCACCGCATCCAGCCTCGCCTGACCACCACTGGCAAGCAGCCA
Source organism: Thermomonas sp. (assembly GCF_025993755.1). Lineage (GTDB taxonomy): Bacteria > Pseudomonadota > Gammaproteobacteria > Xanthomonadales > Xanthomonadaceae > Thermomonas. The sequence continues at coordinate 56,424 of NZ_JAMQHN010000119.1, forward strand.
GCGGCGAAGCAGGACGGCGACCGCGACCGGCACGAGGATGTACAGCCCGACCGAGAGCGCCAGCGTGTCCCACGGCACCGTGATCGACGACAGCCCCAGCAACAGGGCCACCAGCGGCGCGAAGGCGACCACCATGATGGCGTCATTGAGCGCGACCTGGCTCAGGGTGAAGTTCGCATCGCCGCGGCACAGGTTGCTCCACACGAACACCATCGCGGTGCACGGCGCGGCCGCCAGCAGGATCAGGCCGGCCATGTAGGAGTCGACCTGGTCGGGTGGCAGCCAGTCGGCGAACACATATCGGAGGAAGAACCACCCCAGCAGGGCCATCGAGAACGGCTTGACCGCCCAGTTGACGAACAGGGTGACGCCTATGCCGCGCCAGTGTTTGCCCACCTCCCGCATGGCGCCGAAGTCGACCTTCAGCAGCATCGGGATGATCATCAGCCAGATCAGGGCAGCTACTGGCAGGTTGACCTTGGCCACCTCCATGCGGCCAAGGCTTGCGAAGGCGTCGGGCAGGAAGTGCCCCAGACCGGTGCCGACCACGATGCACAGCCCGACCCAGAGGGTCAGGTAACGTTCGAACAACCCCATGCGGGGCGCTGCCTCAGCCATCGACGGATCCCTCGTCGTCAGGTTGCACGAAGCCGATACGATCGAGCGACTCCTTCAGAGCTGCACGGTCGTCCCAGATCTCGGCCGGCAACGCCAGCAGCGCCTGCAGGCGCGCCTTGACGATGCGGTGCGCCTGGCGGAACGCCTCTCGCTTGTCCTCGTCATTGCTCTCCACCGCGGCCGGATCGGGAAGCCCCCAGTGCGCGCGCAGGAAGTCGCCGAACACGACGGGGCAGGTTTCGGCCGCCGCCGAATCGCAGACCGTCACCACCAGATCCATCGGCGCCGCATCCGCTGTCGCGAACTCGTCCCAGGACTTGCTGCGCAGGCCGGCGGTGGCGATGCCCTCGGCCGCCAGCTGGCCCAGCGCGAAGGGATTGACCGTGCCCGTCGGCTGGCTGCCGGCACTGAAGACTTCGAAGCGATGGCCGGCCCAGGCGCGAAGCGTGGCTTCGGCCAGGACGCTGCGGGCGGAGTTGCCGGTACAGAGGAAGAGGACGCGACGCTTCACGGGGTGGGTTCCTTGATTGGGGAGGGGCTGAGGCGGCAGTCAGCAGGCGCGGGCGGTCGCCACACCAGGGCTGCAGCTCGTGTCTGAGGAGCCTGCGCAGCAGTTATGAGTCAGATAGGCGACCAGGACGTTCATGGCATCAAAGTTGGCGCGGTAACAAACGTTACGGCCCCGGCTCTCGCTGCTGATCAGGCCGGCATGCACGAGTTCCTTCAGGTGGAAGGACAGGGTGGCGCCGGGTACGGCCAACGCCTCGCCGATTTCGCCTGCCATGCGGCCGTCCGGACCGGCTTCGACCAGCAATCGGAAGATTGCAAGCCGGGTGGCGTGGCCCAGCGCCGTCAGCGCGGTGATTACCTGATTCGTTTCCATTTTTCTAGAATAATCGAATGAATATTGAACGGCAATCACCCCGAATCCAGCCCCCATCTCGAACAGAAAGCAGTGCTATGCGCGCATAGCGTCAGCGGGAGGGGCCACCCGACGCTGTTTTCTTACCGAACCCCTGCCAACCCTCTCTTCGGCTATTCGGTTGGCATCTCAGCTCCCAGTGAGCGGCACGAACGTGGGGCTAACTCTCCACACGGTCAACCACGTCATCAGAACCGAGCGCAGGCGGCCCAACGCACCGTCCATGCTCGTACTGTCCGGCAGCCCCCTGCTCGTGCAGCTTGCGGATGAAAAGGCCATCGAGCGCCACCGCCACGGCGGACGAATAGCTGCACTGTCAGCACCGACTTGGTCGTCCAGCGATTCAGAACCACACATCGCACCTCACGATCGATTGCACTCCTCCGCGCACGGCGTCAACTCTACCTGCAGTGTGACGTGGTGAACGTTGAACCGCCCCTCCAGCGTCTCGGTCAATGTGCGTCGCACCTGCTCTGCATCTACGCCGCCGTCCTGTAGCACCACGTGGGCGGTCAGGATCGGTTGCTGTGACCCCAGCGCCCATACGTGAAGGTCATGGATCTCGCGCACGCCAGGGCAGGCACGTAGCGCGCCACGAATCGCTTCTAGATCTATCCCTACCGGCACACCTTGCATCAACACATGGCCGGCTTGGCGCAGCAACGTCCAGGTGCGCGGGAGCACCCACAGGCCGATCAGCACGGCAATGATTGGATCGACCACGGTCCAACCGGTGAAGTGAATGACGAGCGCGCCCATAATCACGCCGACCGATCCCAGCATGTCGCTCCAGACCTCCAGATAGGCACCCCGCACGTTCAAGCTGGTGCCGCTACCGGCCTTGAGCAGGCGCATTGAGATCAGGTTCACCACTAGCCCGATGGTCGCAATCACCAGCATGCCTCCGGAGGCCACTTCTGGCGGCTGCCGAAAGCGACCCACCGCCTCCCACAGGATGTAGCCGGCCACGACGAACAGCAGGCCGCCGTTGATCATCGCGCCGATGGCCTCCATGCGGGCATAGCCGTAGGTACGTCTGGCGTCGGGCGGGCGCCGGCTGAGCCGCACTGCAAACAACGAGATCGCCAGCGCGATCACGTCGGTCATCATGTGCGCCGCGTCGGACAACAGCGCCAGGCTGTTGGTCAACAGGCCGCCAACGACCTCCGCGACCAGGAACGCCGATGTCAGGCCGAACGCCCACCACAGCGGCCTCTCATGCCTGATTTCGCTGGTGCCGTGATCGTGACCTGCACCCATCACCGGTCTCCTGTGACTGCTTGACCCACACGCCAGGCGTGGTCCACCGGATGGACGAAGACGGCCCCCGAGGGGAGGCCGCCAACGTGTCCTTTTTCTCGAATTAGCCCGACGACTTGCTCGACACGCGCGTCTTCGCAGTAGGCTTCCAGCCGGATCTCTGGCTCGCCCTCTGCGCCCATGTCCGGTCGCGTGATGGGTGCGTCGGGTTGCACGACGCCATGCGCACGACTGAGCGACAGGTGGTATAGGTCCGCTCGTTCAAGCGCACGCACAACCGGCCCGGCGTGGGAGGGATGGACGAATGCGACGATCAGTTTCATGGTGGTATCCCTCAAGCGCCCACACGCTCATGGCGTGTCGTTGATTGGCATCGATTGTTCGATCGTACTGACGTAGATCCAGCCCGCGTCTGCGTGGCCGGTACGCCCTACGGTCCGGAAAATCTCGGCCGCCTTCGCAACGTCATCGTCTTCACAGAACAACTCCATCTGTATTTCATTGATGACCTTGTCGCCCAACTCGACCGAGTACTGCTGCTCGCGCGCACTGAGTGCGCGTAGCAGGCCTTTCACGTCGAACAGGCTCAGTCGCTGGAAACCGGCAGCCTCCAGTGCGTGGATCAGATCAGTGACCCGGTTGCGGTGCACGAACGCCTTGATCTGTTTCATGGAGTGGTCTCCTGTGCTTTGCGCTCAGCGCGGTTTTCCAGCCATTCGTACAAGACGGGCAACAGGATCAGCGTCAGAAACGTCGAGCTGATCAGGCCGCCCACGACCACCGTCGCCAATGGACGCTGGGTCTCGGCGCCGACGCCGCTGGACAGCAGCATCGGCACCAGGCCCAGGATCGCGACGCTGGCCGTCATCAGCACAGGGCGCAACCGCAAGGCCGTACCTTGGATCACGGCCTCACGCACCGATCGTCCCTTGTCGCGCAACTCGTTGAGGAAGCTCACCAGCACGATACCGTTGAGCATGGCCACGCCGAACACCGCAATGAAACCGATCGCCGAGGGCACCGACAGATATTGGCCGGTTACAAACAGTGCGATCAAGCCGCCGATGGTGGCGAACGGCACGTTGGCCAGGATCAGCGCGGCATACTTGATCGAGTTGAACGCGGAATAGAGCAGCACGAAGATGAAGAAGATCGTGATCGGCACGATCAACGCCAACTTCGCCAAGGCGCGTTGCTGGTTCTCGAATGCGCCGCCCCACTCGATCCAGTAACCTGCGGGCAGTTTCACCTGCTGCTTGATCGCGGCCTCAGCCTCCTTGACGAAACCGTCGACGTCTCGGTCGCGCACGTCCATCTGGATCACGGCGTAGCGTTGCAATTGCTCGCGGCGAACGAAGGAGTAGCCTTCGGCCACACTCACGTCAGCAACCTCCGACAACGGCACCAGGGCACCGGCGGCTGTGCGCAACGGGATCTGCCGCAAGGCCTCGACCGAATCGCGTGTCGCATCGCTCAACCGCACCGCGATGTCGAACCGCTTCACGCCGTCGAGCAGCACGCTCACCGGCTCACCGCCCAGGCCATTGCGGACGATGGTCAGCACTTCCTCGGCGTTCATGCCGTGGCGGGCCAGTTCGTCACGATCGACCTGGATGCGGATCTGCGGCTTGCCGACATTGGCTTCCAGCGAGAGATCGGCCACCCCTTGCACCTTGCCGAGGACAGTCTTGAGCTGGCCGCTGATGCGGTCGAGTTCCTCCAGGTCTTCGCCATAGAGTTTCAGCGCCAAGGTCGCGCGCACGCCCGAGATCAGTTCCTCCACGCGCATCTGGATCGGCTGGGTGTAGCCCGGCACCACGTTGGGCACGACCTGTTCCAGCGTCTCCTGCATGGCTTCTTCGAGTTGCTTGATGTTTCGGCCCGAGGTCCACTCGTCCTCAGGTTTGAGGGCGGTGTAGATTTCCATGTAGTTGACGTCGGCAGTTTCGCCCTTCTCGGCGCGGCCGATCATCGCCA
>NZ_JAMQHN010000120.1 GCF_025993755.1 Thermomonas sp.
AACTCCTCGCGGAAGGTCCGGTTGATCTTGCCGATCACGGCAGCGACCGCGCTTTCGGTCTTCAGGTTGGGTAGCAGGATCACGAATTCGTCGCCCGAAATCCGGGCCACGGTGTCGGTTTCGCGCAGCGTCGCCCGCAGCTTGACCGCCACCTGCAGCAGCAGCGCATCGCCGGCCGCGTGGCCGAGCGAATCGTTGACGGTCTTGAAGTTGTCGATGTCGAGGAAGATGACGGCCACGACCCGCCCGCTGGCCGCGCTCTGGACCAGCATCTGTTCCAGCCGGTCGCGGGCCAGCAGGCGGTTGGGCAGGCCGGTCAACGTGTCGCTTTGCACCAGCCGCTCGATTTCCCTTTGCGATCGCTGCAACGCCTGCTTCTCGCCCTCCAGCTGGGCGATGGCCTGGCGGAGATCGTCGGAGATCATCTGGACCAGCATCCAGGTCACCAGCAGGATCAACGCCAGCTCGGCCATCCGCACCCAGGGCGGAGAATCCTGGATGCTCGGCAGGATGCCGGTCTGGTCCAGCGCAAACACGACGGCCAGCGACGCCAGCAGGAGCAACACCAGCGCGCGGGTCAGCTTGCGCGCGCCCAGCATCGCAGCCAGCACGACCAGGGTGGGATAGGCCATCGGCGCTTCGTCGTACAAACCCTGGCCGGCGAACATCAAGGCCATCAGCCCGAGCGCCAGCGAGGCCACCATCAGGTGCACGGCACGCAACGAGTGGCCGCGCCCGTTCTGCCACAGCGCCAGAGCCAGCATCGCCACGACGACGCCATCGAACGCCACCGAGACCCAACGCTCGCGGACGACGTTCACAACCACCAGCAGTGCGAAAACAACCATCACCACCCAGGCGATCTGGCGCACGCGATGCACATCGAGCGCCAGCGATCGCTGGGCGATTTCCGCATCTCTCGGCGATGGATCCCGTCGCTCCATGTTCCCCACAGGGAGGCCGCACACGCCGTGCCCCTTGAGCCTAGCATTCCCCGTCGCGATTCGGCTTGACCGAAGGTCACCCCTCGCGCCGGTTGCATCATGGCGCATTTGCACTAAATTTGTGCAAATGAATTTCAACCCGCCGGACGAGACCGTTCTGGACACGCTGGCCACGCCGCTGCTGCGGCTGGACGATACGGCGCGGATCGCCTTCGCCAATGCTGCCGCCGCGCGCTGGTTCGGGGTGGGCCGCAAGCGTCTGCACGGACTGCAAGCAGTCTCGCTGGAGCAGGGAAGCGAACAGCTGGCGGCGCGACTGATCGACCCCATCGCCGCGACGCTGCGCCTGCGGGCGGTGGGGCTGTCCTTTCCCGGCAGCCCGACCGTCCAATACGCCGATCTGTGGCTGACCCCGACCGACGCCGGCACTTGGCTGGAGCTGCATCCGGTCGATGGGTTTTCCGGGGCCGATCCCGCACAACTGCTGCCGTCCGCGCTGGCGGCATCGTTGAAAGGACTGGCGCACGAACTGCGCAACCCACTGGCCGGCATCAAGGGCGCGGCGCAATTGCTGGCGCGGCGGGTCGATCCCGAAGCGCGCGCGCTGACCGCCATCATCGAAGACGAGGCGCAGCGGCTGGCCGCGCTGGTCGAACGCCTGCTCGATCCGACGCCGCCGCGTGCGCTGGCCGCGGTGAACGTGCATGCGGTGCTCGAACGGGTGGTGCGGCTGGCCGAAAGCGACGCCGGCTGGGCGGTGCGCCTGCTGCGCGATTACGACCCCTCGCTGCCGGAGCTGCTCGGCGATTCCGACGCCCTGACCCAATCGGTCTGGAACCTGGTGCGCAATGCGATCGAAGCCGGCGCAGGCAAAGTCACGTTGCGCACCCGCGCCGAACATGGCGCGCGGATCGGCGACGCGCTGCACCCGCTCGCCCTGCGGCTGGAGATCGTCGACGACGGGCGCGGGGTGCCTCCGGAGCTGGCCGAGCACCTTCTGCTGCCCCTCGTCAGCGGACGTGCGGAGGGCACCGGGCTGGGGCTGGCGCAGGCGCAGCAGGTGGCGCGCGCGCATCGCGGCGTGCTGGTGTGGCGTTCGCGCCCCGGCCATACCGTGTTCACGCTGCTGCTGCCGCTGCAGGCGGAGGACGGCGATGACTGAACCCGCAAGACTGTGGGTGGTCGACGACGACCGCTCGATCCGCTTCGTCCTCTCCGCGGCGTTGACCGAAGCGGGCTACTTCGTGACAGCCTTCGCCAGCGCCGACGAAGCCTTGGCCGCGCTGGACGCAGGGCCGCCTCCGGCCCTGGTGCTGGCGGACGTGCGCATGCCCGGCACGGACGGGCTGGCGCTGCTCGACCGCCTCAAGACGAAATCGCCGAAGCTGCCGGTGATCGTGATGTCGGCGCATACCGACATCGCCAGCACCGCAAGCGCGTTCCGGGGCGGCGCGCAGGAATTCCTGTCCAAGCCGTTCGATCTCGATGCCGCGGTGGAACTGGTGGGCCGCTGCCTGCCGACGACGGCCGCCTTGCCGGAAGTCCAGGACACGCCCGCGATCGCGCCTGCGCAATCCACCGAATTGATCGGACAGGCTCCGGCGATGCGCGCACTGTTCCGCGCCATCGGCCGCTTCGCGCAGGTGCCGCTGTCGGTGTTGATCACCGGCGAAACCGGCACCGGCAAGGAGCTGGTCGCGCGCGCGCTGCACCGCGAATCCCCGCGCGCCGGCATGCCCTTCGTCGCGCTGAACACGGCCGCGATCCCGGCGGAACTTCTGGAATCGGAGCTGTTCGGCCACGAGGCCGGCGCCTTCACCGGCGCCCAGCGCCGCCATCTCGGGCGCTTCGAACAGGCCAACGGCGGCAGCCTGTTCCTCGATGAAATCGGCGACATGCCGGCGGCGCTGCAGACGCGGCTGCTGCGGGTGCTGGCCGAAGGCGAATTCTTCCGCGTCGGCGGGCGCGAATTGATCCGCGTCGACGTGCGCGTGATCGCTGCCACCCACCAGCCGCTGGAAGCGCTGGTCGAACAAGGCCGCTTCCGCGCCGACCTGCTGCACCGCCTCGACGTGGTGCGCCTGCACCTGCCGCCGCTGCGCGACCGTCGCGAGGATATCGCCCTGCTGGCGGCACGCTTCCTTGCCCACGCAGCGACCCGGCTGCAGCTGCCGGCACGCAGGCTCTCGCCGGCCGCGCTGGAACGCCTGCAGGCCCACGTCTGGCCGGGCAACGTGCGCGAACTGGAAAACCTGTGCTGGCGATTGGCCGCGCTGGCGCCGGGCGAGACCATTGGCGTGCGCGATCTCGACCTGGCCCGCGCCGAGCCGAGCCCAGGACGTGTTGACGGCAGCTCCGGCTGGACGGCGGCGCTGTCCGACTGGACCCGCCAGCAGCTCATCGCCGGCACGCCCGAACTGCACGCGTGGGCGCGGGAACAGCTCGACCTCGCCATGCTCGACGCCGCGCTGGCACTGCACGAAGGCCGTCGCGGCGAAGCCGCGGCCGCGCTGGGCATGAGCCGCAACACCGTCACCCGCAAGCTCGGCTCTTCCCGTTCCAGGCGCAAGGGAAAGCCGGCTTGAGCAAGCCATGCCGGCCCGCGCCACCGGCGCCGCCATGCACGGGGAGCGTCCCGGAAATGCATCGGCATTCCACCCAGGGCTCGCGAAGGGCATAGTTTCACCATCCTCGCCAATGGAGCTTTGCATGTCGAAGCGGATCGGAACCGTCCTCGCCTCCACCCTGATCGTCGGCCTGTCGGCCTGTGCCGGCGCGCCGGCACCGCGGTCGGCGGCCACCCCGGCCACGCCGCACGTCTCCCGCCAGGCCATCGCCAACCTCGCTTCCGCTTCCGGCAGCCTGGTCAGCGGCCGACTCACCTTGTCCACCGCGCCGGGCGGCGTGCGCGTGCGTGGCGATATCGGCGGGCTGCGTCCCGGCAGCCTGCACGGCTTCCACGTTCACGAAAATGGCGATTGCAGCGCCGTCGATGCCGCCAGCGCCGGCGGTCACTTCAATCCGGAAAACAAACCGCACGGGCGCGCCGGCCAGGGCGCGCACCACGCCGGCGACGCCGACAACCTCATCGCCGACGCCGGCGGCGTGGCCCATGTCGACGCCTGGCTGCCCGGTGCCGCGCTGGGCGACGGCTCGGCCCACGACATCAATGGCCGTGCGCTCATCGTCCACGCCGGTGCCGACGACTACAGCAGCCAGCCGGCCGGCAACGCCGGTGCGCGGGTGGCCTGCGGGGTGATCCGGCTGTTGCCGTAGCGCACGTTCGGCGTGTCTCCGGTTCCGGGCGTGTCCGGTCCGGGACGAAATTTCCGCTATTCGTTCCAAGCCCAATCCGGAAGCCCGCCATGTCCACCCTGTCACGCGCCAGCCTGCCGCTGACCTTGTTGCTGCTGGCGGCCTGTTCCAGGCCCGCGCCCGAGACCGCCACGACGCCCCCTGCGGCGCCCGCGCCAAGCGCTCCCGCAACGGCAGCCGGCCAGGGCTCCGGACCAGCGGCCAGCGCCGCCGCCGCGCCAGAAGAAAAATGCACCAATGAACCGCGCACGGACGAAAACGACAAACGCCCGCGCTGCGGCGGCGTGGGCGTCGCCAGCGCGCCGCGCGCCTACCGCATCGTCATTGGTGGAGGCGACCCGGTGGACCAGATCGTGTGCGATATCAGCAAGACCTTCGTGCTGGAAGGCAAGATGTTCGGCACCGAATTCAGCGGCGGCCTGGAAGGGACTTACAAGATGGTGCGAACCCCGAACATTCCCGGCCTGCAATGGAAGGGCAGCGGCACTTATCGCATCGACCTGCCCAACGGTCCCGACGCGCCGGGTAAGTTGAACGTTCATGCACGAGAAGCCACGACCAGGGCGGGCGGCCTCGTTGACGAGAACGCCGGCTACACGGATGCGTTCACCCTGACGCCCGTGGCCGACTGCAAGGCCGCGCCTCAGGCGGCGTCGGGCTGATCCCGGCCCCGTCGGGAAACTGCCGGGCTTGGCGACGGAGTCGATGACGAGGTCGTTCCAGCCGACGCCAACAGGTCAGGCCGACCGTTCGACGCGAACCCCGGCGCGCGTCGATCGGACATGGGACGCCGGAATTCCACATCCTTGGGAGTCCATCATGATCCGGATTTGCAAAATCACCTTGCCCGTCATCGTCGCCTTTGCCGCCCTGGCGCCAACCGCACACGCCGATTCGGTCAACGGCGGCAGGGGCGCCGCCGAACAGTGCGTCAAATACCAGCATGCCCACAGCGACAAGCAGATCGCGTCCTGCTGCGCGGATATGCTCGATGGCGTGGGCGGAAAACAGGCGCAGCAGGAATGCGTGAAGGTCGGCAAGGAAATGGCGAACGGAAACAACGAGGCGGCGGCCGGGAAGAAGTGAAGAACGGGAAGAACCGGGGTCAGGGCCGACTTCCCTGACAGCAACCCGTGCTTTCGCCTGATCGGTACATCCTGCACAAATCGCAGGACCCGCATGTCACCGTTGTCCGGTCACGGTCGCAATTTCCGCTATCCGTTCAAGCCCAGACCGGAAACCCGTCATGTCCACCCTGCCACGCTTCTGCCTGCCGCTGGCCTTGCTGCTGCTGGCCGCCTGCTCCAGGCCCGCGCCCGAAACCGCGACTCCCCCTGCGACGCCCGCGACAAGCGCTCCCGCAGCGGCGTCCCGCCAGGACTCCGGCCCAGCGGCCATCGCCGCCGCCGCGCCGGACGACAAGAAATGCACCAACGAACCGCGCACGGACGAGAACGACAAGCGCCCGCGCTGCGGCGGCATGGGCGCACCGCAAGTCGCGCCATCGCATGCCTATCGCATCGCCCTCGACAACGGGGAATCCTTCGATGCCTGCGACATCACCAAACCCTTCAGCGGCAAGATCGGTCGCGGCATGATCACCATGCAATTCACGCCCGCAGACGATCGAAGCGGCAAGGTGGACTGGCACTTCGCCGGTGGTGGAGGCAGGGTTGATACCGCCTACGACTACACGTTGAGCGGCCCCGAGGACCGCATGACCGGCACCTTCCACGCCAGCGCCGCCGTCTGCGGTCGGGCGGCGGGGCTGGGCGGATGCGCCGCAGCCAGGACGCAAACATTCACGTCCACCTGGACGCGGATCGACGCCTGCAAGCAGTGAGCTTTCAACGAGGTATTGCGCTGGCGTCCTGCGCTCTCCACAAAGGCATTTGGACGCGGATGAACGCGGATCAATCTTTTGAGTCGGTTTTTCATCCAGGTTGATCCGCGCTGATCTGCGTCCCAACACACATTCTCCGGATGCCATTCGTCCTGAGTGCAGCGCCGCAGGCGCGAAGTCGAAGGACTGTGCGCCATGCCCTTCGACTTCGGCGCTACGCGCCTACGCTCAGGACGAACGATTTGGAACAATCATGTCTGTCGCACTCACGAAGACGGGTGCCCAGTACTTCGTCTTGATACAGGAGAAGCAAAGGCACTGGATGCCCGCCTTCGCGGGCATGACGAAACTGCACCAGAATTACTCTAGAGGCTGCAGACTGCGGCGGGCTTGCCCGACATGCCGCATTGACGCGCCAGCGTTTCGGCGGCGACGCGGTCGAGCTGTGCGGGCAGCACGCCGTCGCGCAGGACCGGCAGCGCCTGCGCCAGCAGCGCGCGCGCATCGGCGGCGTTGCCGCGGCTGGCCTGGATCCGCGCGAGTTCGGCGCGCGCGATCGCGGTCTTGACCGGATTGTGGCCAGCCAGATAGCGCGTCACCGCCTCCCCCTGTTCGCGCTCGGCACTGGCGAAGTCGCCGCGCAGGCGCGCGAATCCTGCTTCGACGCGGAGCATCACGGTACGCATCTGCGGGTCGGAATCCGGCGCCGCCGCGAATGCGCGCCTGGCGTCGTCGAGCAGGGGCGCTGCGGTGGCGACGTCGCCGTCCTCCAGCAGCAGCCGCAGCATTTGCAGCGTCAGCAGCCGGTCTTCGTCGGCGCCGGCCGCACCTTTGCCCTGCGCGATCGCGCGCAGTTCGCGCAGGCGCGCGAGTTCCGCCGCGTGCCCACGGTCGGCGCCAAGCACCAGCGCGACGTGACGCTCGATGCCGAGGCGATAGCTGTCGTCGCGCGCCAGATCGGCCCGATCCAGCAATCCGATGGCCGCGCGCGCATCGGCCATCGCGCCCGGCAGGTCGCCGTATTCCCATTTGATGTTCGCCAGGTTGGCCCGACCGATCGCCTGCTGCAGCGGCGATGTCATTCCGATCGCCATGCCCAGCGCCTGCGCCTTCTCCATCGCCTCGATGGCCTCGCGATAGCGCCCGCTGCGCTGCAGCGCCAGGGCCAGTCCGTTGTACGGCACGTCGGCGCTTTTCTGGCTTCCGGCGCCGGTGCGCGCCTGCTGCGCGATGACCTCGCGGAACAGCGGCACGGCCTCGTCCTCGCGACCGCTGAAGGTCAGGCTGATCGCCTTCTCGTGCAGCAAGCCCAGCCGCAGAGGCGAGCCCGCCGGGACGTGCCGGCGATCGGCGTAGGCAAGGGCTTCGTCCGCAACCCGCAGTTGCTGCAGATTGTCTCCGGCAAGATTGCTGAGCTCGGCGAGGTTCTGGTACAGGTTCATCATCACCGCCACCGGCGCGTCGGGCAGGGTGCGGCCCAGCGCCAGCGCACGCTTGCCCTGCGCGATCAGCGGCAGCGGCCCGTCCCGCTGCAGCTGGCCGAGGCCTATGTGCGCGAGCGCCAGGAAGTTCTGCATCGGGTCGTCGGGCGCAAACCGCGTACGCAGCGCCACCGCGCGGTCGGCCGGTGCGATGCCCTGCGCAGGCTTGTCGAGCATGTCCAGCGTTTCCGCATAGGCGACGAGATCGTCGGCCAGCGCCAGCGCATCGTCCCTGCGCGTCGGCGCGACCCCGGTCAGGCCTTCGGCGAACAGGGTTTCGGCGGTCGAATAATCGCCGATCGAGAAATACAGTCTTCCAAGCAAGCGTTGCACCGACTTGCGCACCTGCGGATCGAGGCGGCGGTTGCGAAGCTGGGCGCGTCCGGCATCCAGCAACTGCCGCGCGCTGACTTCCCGGCCCAGCGCCCGCTCCGGCGCGGCGGCGGCGAGGGTATCGGTCAGGAAACCGAGGGTGGCGCGCGACACGGCGCTTTCCCGCTGCGCAATCCGCGCCTGTTCGCGCGCTTCGTTTGCCTGCCACAGCGCCACGCCGGTGCCGGCCAGCAATGCCAGCACGACCGCGCCGGCCGCTGCGGCCAGGGTGCGATTTCGGCGCAGCCAGAGTCTTGCGCGCTGCTTGCGCGACAGCCTCACGGCGGCGATGGGGCGGTCCCCCAGCCAGGCGCGCAGGTCGCCGGCCAGCGCGTCCGCCGAGGCGTAGCGCGCCTGCGGATCGCGGCGCAGGCAGGTTTGCACGATGTCGGCAAGGCTGCCGCGCAGCGCGTTGGCCAAAGCGGATGGATTCAAGCCACCGCGACGGGCCGCCTGTTCGGGACTGGCCTGCGCGGCGGCCCGGGTCAGCGGCTCCGGCTCGCGTTCGAGCTGCCGCAACTGCCCCGCCACCGGCATTTCGCGGGTCAGGCCGAACGGATGCGCGCCGGTCAGCAGGCGATGCAGGATCACGCCGAGCTGCCAGATGTCGGTGGCGGTCGTGATCAGCGCGTCATGCAGTTGCTCGGGGCTGGCGTATTCGAACGTCAGCGCGCGGTCGAGGGTGGCGGTGGCTTCGACATCGGCCAACTGCTTGGCGATGCCGAAATCGAGCAGCTTCACCCGCCCCTCCGCGTCCACCAGCAGGTTGGACGGCTTGAGGTCGCGATGCACGATCAGGTTGCGGTGGGCATGACGCACCGCGTCGAGCACCTGCAGGAGCAGTTCGACCCGCGCGCGCAGATCCAGCGTCCGCGCGTCGCACCAGCGATCGATCGGCACGCCGTCGATGCGTTCCATCACGAAGTAGGGCTCGCCTTCCGCGCTGATCCCGCCGTCCAGCAGGCTGGCGATATTGGGATGGCGCAGACCGGCGAGGATCTGGCGTTCGCGCAGGAAACGCTCGCGCGCCGCCTGCGAGTCCGCGCTGGCGCGGATCAGCTTGAGTGCGGCCTGCTGGGCATACGCGCCGTCGCTGCGCTGCACGGCATACACCGCGCCCATGCCGCCACGGCCGATGACGTCGACGATCGTCCATGCGCCGATGCTGCGGCCCAGCATCGGATCGGCGTGCGGTTCGGCCTTCTCGCGCGCCAGCGCCGCGCCCCAGTCGTCCGCACTGCCGGAAAACGGCTCGTTCTCCCCGGCATCCGCGTCGAGCAACGCCTGGACCTGTGCGCGCAACTCGGCGTCGCCCGCGCACAGCGCGTCGAGCTCCGGCCCGCGCGCCTCCGCGGACAGGTCCGCCAATGCATCGAAAATGGCCAGCGCGCGGCGCCGGCGCTCCCGCGTCGGATCGATTTCGGAACTCATCCGAGTTCGGTCAGCAGGAAGGCGCGGGCCTTGCGCCAGTCGCGGCGCACGGTGCGGTCCGTCACATCCAGCATCTGCGCGATCTCGGTGTCTTCGTAGCCGCCGAAGTAGCGCAGCTCCACCACCTGCGCCGCGCGTTCGTCGAGCGCGTGCAGGCGCTGGATCAACTCGTCCAGCTCCAGCACTTCCACCGCCGCGCGTTCGCCCGCATCCAGCCGCGCGGTCAGGGTCAACGGCTCCTGTCCGCCGCCGCGCTTGTCGGCCTTGCGCGCTCGGGCATCGTCCACCAGCACCTGCCGCATGGCGCGTGCCGACAGCGCCAGCAGGTGGTTGCGGTCGTTGGCGGCCATCTGCGCGCTGCCGGCCAGCTTCAGGTAGGCCTCATGCACCAATGCGGTGGTCTGGAAGTCGTCGCGCATGCGCCGCAGCTGCTGTCGCGCCGCGCGCTTGAGCTCCTCGTACATCGCCGAATACGCCGCGCCCATCGCCTGCGCGTCGCCGGCCCGCGCACGCGCCAGCAGGACGGTGATTTCGGGGGACGCGTCGGGCTCGGTGGGCATGGGCTGTCCAGGCTTGTCCTGTTGACGCGCGGAGTTTCGCATACCTCCAGCGCGCCGGCAGTCATGCCGGAATCGGGCCTCGGGATCGATTCAAGAACAGCGCTCGCCATCGCTGCTGCCGCCCCGCCCGGGGTCGGTGGCACGGACACCAGCGCGGCAAACCTCCCCCGTCAGGCCAGGCAGCCCGCGTCCGCCTGCGGGCAGTGCACGTACTGCACCGGCACGCCGTGGGCCTGCAGTACGGCGGCGTATTGGCGCTGGCGCATTTCGAACAGGGCAAAGCCCTGCTCGAGTTGGTCGCGATCGGTTGCCCCGTCGGCATCGCGCTGGCGCCACGCGGAAAAATCCAGCAGCCCGATCCGCACCTCGCCGTCGGCATAGCGCGCCAGCGGTTCCTGCGGCTTGGCGAGCACGAATTCGGATCGCGGCTCCAGCAGCGCCGCATCCAGCAGCGCCCAGAGATTGTCCAGGCCCACGTGCTGGTACTGCATCGCCGTCATCGCCAGAAGGTCGCGCAGACTCTGGTAGCGCACGTGTTCGACCTGCACGCCGAGTCCGTCCTGCAGCGCCAGCGCCACGTCGGCCTCGGCCAGTCCGCGATCGAACAGTTCCTCCTCCAGCGCATCGCTGGCTTCGGCCACGGCGCCGCCGCTGAGGACGAAGGGCATCACCCGCAGCACGCCGCCGGAAAAGCCGGGGTCGGCGTGCAGCGTTTCGGGCGCCTTGCCTTCGGCATCCGCGCCGAATCCGACCGTGCGCGGGCCAAAGCCTTCGCCCGGCATCCGGTCGAGCAGGTCCTGCGCCGCGCGGTGCACCGGCCAGCCCGGCCGCAGGGCTTCGGCCGGATCGTAATGGACGCCGACCAGGGCCAGATCGCAGCCGATCACCGACGGCGCCAGTCTGGACAGGTCGCGCCCCAGCAGGGCGGCGACCTCACCGGCGATGGCGCCGGGCAGGGCCGGCCGCACCGGCGTGCCGACGTCGCGCAGCTCGACCGCGATCTGCCCGCGAAAATTCTGCGAATAGGAAAAATGCGCGCCCATCTGGAGCTTCGACTCGGTATCGTCACACTACACTGCCTACATTATGCAACGCGGCACCGCAGCCGCCCGGAGCAGTCCATGCAATACGGTCGTCCAGTCGCGGTTCTCGGTGGGGTCCGCATCCCGTTCTGCCGGCGCAACACCGCCTATGCGGACGTCGGCAACCTCGGCCTGTCGGTACGCACGCTGGGCGCGCTGGTCGAGAGGTTCGGCCTGAGCGGGCAGCAGCTGGGCGAAGTCGCGATGGGCGCGGTCATCAAGCACTCCTCCGACTGGAACCTCGGCCGCGAGGCCGCGCTGTCCTCCGGACTGTCGCCGCTGACGCCGGGCATCACCATGCAGCGCGCCTGCGGCACCTCGCTGGACACCATCCTCGGCATCGGCGGCAAGATCGCCACCGGACAGATCGAAGCCGGCATCGGCGGCGGCTCGGACACCACCTCCGACGTGCCGATCGTCTATGGACAGGCGCTGCGTCGCAGGGTGCTGCATGCCGAGTCCGCCAAATCGCTCGGACAGCGGATTGGCGCCTTCAAGGGCTTCCAGTTTTCCGAACTCAAGCCGGACTTCCCCGGCGTGGCCGAACCGCGCACCGGCAAGTCGATGGGCGACCATTGCGAAGACATGGCGCGCGAGTGGGGCATCACCCGCGAGGCGCAGGACGCGCTGGCGGTGGCGTCCCACCACAAGCTCGCCGCAGCCTACGGGCGCGGCTTCTTCGACGACCTGGTGGTGAGTTTCCGCGGCGAAACCCGCGACAACAACATGCGCCCGGACACCAGCATCGAAAAGCTCGCCGCGCTCAAGCCCGCGTTCGACAAGACCTCCGGCAAGGGCACGCTGACCGCCGGCAATTCCACCCCGCTCACCGACGGCGCGGCGGCCTGCCTGCTGTCCAGCGACGAATGGGCGGCGCAGTATGGTTTCGACGTGCTGTGCCACGTGCGCGATGCGCAGGTGGCCGCGGTCGATTTCGTCCACGGCGAGGGCCTGCTGATGGCGCCGACCGTGGCCGTGGCCGAAATGCTGGCGCGCAACAACCTGCGCCTGCAGGACTTCGACCTGTACGAAATCCACGAAGCCTTCGCCGCGCAGGTGCTGTGCACACTAAAGGCCTGGGAAAGCGCCGACTACTGCCGCGACCGGCTCGGCCTGGACGCGCCGCTGGGTTCGATCGATCCGGACCGGATCAATGTCAACGGCTCCTCGCTGGCCTGCGGCCATCCGTTCGCCGCCACCGGCGCGCGGATCGTCGCCAGCGCGGCAAAGGAACTGCGCGCCCGCGCCGGCCGTCGCTGCCTCGTGAGCATCTGCACCGCCGGCGGCATGGGCGTGACCGCCATCCTCGAACGCTGAGCGTGGCGGGATCGCCCCACCCACCACGCCTCACCTGCGGCGACGGATCGGAATGCCGGACACCGGTACTGACACCAGATCCACCCCGCCCTCGCGGATCGGCGCGCCGTGCCCGGGTGCCCAGGCCATCGCACCGATGATTTCGAACGTGGCCGGAAGCCCCGCTTCGTCGCGGTGCGTCTCGTAGGCAGCGGCGGCAGCTTCGAAGCGCCCGCGTCCGGTCAGGGTGGCGCGGCGACCGTTCAGCGCGTTGGTGGCACCAAGCTGGCGCAGTTCGCGCATCAACGCGGGCAGGTCGGCGTAGTGCCTGACCTCTTCGTCGCGCTCGACCACCGGCTGGAAGAAGCCGGCATCGATCAGCGCATCGCCGACGCCGGCCACATCGACGAAGGCGCTCACGTGCGGCGCCGCATCGGCCGCTGAGAACGCCTCGCGCAGCTCCCAGAGCGTCTCCGGGCCGAAGGTGGAAAACAGCAGCAGACCCTGTGGTTTGAGCACGCGGCGGAAGCTGTTGAGTACCTGGTCGAGCGCATCCACCCACTGCAGGCACAGGTTCGAGAACAGCACATCGACCGTGCCCTCGGCCAGCGGGATGCGGCGGGCATCGGCGCACACCGGCAGCGGCGCGCGCGCGAACGGATTCCAGCGCTTCGACTGCGCGCGGCCCTGCTCGAGCATCGGCAGCGCCAGGTCCATCGACAGGATTTCCGCCTTCGGCCAGCGCTTTTGCATGATGCGGCTGGCGCTGCCGGTGCCGCAGCCGAGGTCGAGCACCCGCTGCGGCGGCTGGCGTTCCAGCACGGGGTCGTCGAGGTAATCCAGCGATTCCAGCAGGCGCCGCTCGGCAAGCTTCTGCACGTCGGCCACCGCGTCGTAGCTGGCGGCGGCGCGGCCGAAGCGGCGGCGGATCTGGCGGGTGTCGAACAGCGATGCGGTCATGGTTCTGGCTCGTCGTTACCGCGCGGGTCGGCATCCGGCGACTCGCTTCCGCGCGGGGCGTCCAGGAAGCCGAGCACCGCGTCCGCCACGGTTTGCGGGTGGGTGAGAAACGGCGCGTGTCCGGCGCGCTCGACCTGCTGGAAGCGCGCGTCCGGACGCAGCGCAGCCGCGGCCTGCATCGCCGCCGGAGAGATCACGCGGTCGCGGCGTCCGGCAATCCACAGGCTCGGCGCGGCCAGCGCGGGCAGGCTCGGCCGCAGGTCGGTGGTTTCCAGCAGCCGCAGCCCTTCGGCCAGCACCCGCGGCGAGGGCGCGCCGCGCTCCAGCGCCAGCGCGCGCAGCTGTCGCACGCGATCGCGCGCATCGTCCAGGCCGAAGGCTTCCAGCGCGAGGAAGCGCTCGACGGTGCCGCGCCAGTCGGCGTCCAGCCCCGCCTTGAAACTTTCGAACGCTTCGACCGGCATGCCCTGCGGCCAGTCGGGCGCGGCCACGAAGCGCGGCGTGGCGCCGACCAGGATCAGCGCGGTAACCCGCTGCGGGGCGATATTCGCCGCGTGCAGCGCGATCGCGCCGCCCATCGACCAGCCCAGCCACGGCGCGTCCGGCACCGCCGACAGCACCGCGCGTGCGCACGGCCCCAATTCCAGCGGGACCGTGGAATCGCGGCTGTGGCCATGCCCGGGGAGATCAACCAAGTACAGGGTGTGGCGGTCGCGCAGCCATTCGGCCAGCGGCAGGAACACCCCGCCGTGCATGGCCCAACCGTGCAGCAGCACCAGCGGCGGACCGCTGCCCAGGACTTCGACGTGCAGGCTCATGCGGTCTGTTCGCCCGCGGGCCAGCGCATTGGGTCGGCCGCCAGCGACTCCCGGATCGCCGCCGTGTGTTCGCCCAGGCGCGGCGAGCGCGTCCGCGTCGACAGCGCGGCCTCCGAGAACCGGATCGGCGTGCGCAGCCCCGGCAGGGTGCCGCCGGCAGCGGTCTCATCGACCAGATCCAGCTGCAGCCCGCGATGGCGCACCTGCGGGTCGGCAAACACGTCGTCCAGGGTGTTGATCGGACCGGCCGGCACGCCCACGCACTCCAGCGCGGCCAACACGTCGTCGCGATCACGCCGCACAAAAGCTTCGGAAAGCTGCGGCAGCAGTTCGTCGCGATGGACGACGCGGGCGGCGTTGTCGGCAAAGCGCGGATCGGTCGCCAGCTGCGGCACGTCCAGCACCTCGCACAACCGCGCGAACTGCGCATCGTTGCCCACGGCCAGCATCAGGGAACCGTCGCGCGCTGCGAAGGCCTGATAAGGCACGATGTTCGGGTGCGCATTGCCCAGCCGCGACGGCACCTGGCCGGACACGAGGTAGTTCATCGCCTGATTGGCCAGCATCCCGACCATCGAATCGAGCAGGGCGATGTCGATGCGCTGGCCGCGTCCGGTCTGCGCGCGCTGCAGCAGCGCGGCCTGGATCGCCACCACGCCGTGCAGGCCGGCGAACAGGTCGGCAAAGGCCACGCCGATCTTCTGCGGTGGGCCGTCGGCTACGCCGGTCAGACTCATGATCCCGCCCATCGCCTGGATCATGGCGTCGTAGCCCGCGCGCGCCGCGTACGGGCCGTCCTGCCCGAAGCCCGTCACCGAGCAGTACACGAGGCGCGGGTTGAGCGCATGCAGGCTGGCGTAGTCCAGCCCGTGCCTGGCCAGTGCGCCGACCTTGAAGTTTTCGATGAAGACATCGGCATCTGCAGCGAGCGCGCGCACCAGCGTGCGGCCCTCGGGTGTTCGAAAATCGGCCACCAGCGAACGCTTGCCGCGGTTGCAGGCGTGGTAGTAGGCCGCGCTGCCCCGGCTGCCGTCGGCGTTGCCGACGAACGGCGGGCCCCAGCGCCGGGTGTCGTCGCCCTGCGGCGCCTCGACCTTGATCACGTCGGCACCGAGATCGGCCAGGGTCTGCCCGATCCACGGACCGGCGAGAATCCGCGCCAGTTCGACGACTTTCAGACCGGCCAGGGGGGCGGCGCCGTTGTCCAAACCTGTCCTTGCTGCTCAATGGGCACGCCGGACCCGCATGGGTCAGGCGCGAAATGGGGCGGCCATGGCCGCATCGACCCGTGCGCAGCGCGCAATCGGGCAACGCGGATTTTATCAGCGTTGCCCGGGCTTCGGCCCGGCCGCAGGCGCCATGCGGACGAAGCCATGCGCTCCGAATCACGTCGCGTTGTCGCCGCCTTGCGCATACTCCGCGCGTGCGGTTGCCCATCCGATCGCAAGGACGTTGTTTCATGAATCTCACACTTTCCCGCCCCGACCTGCTGCGCACGCAGGCGTTCATCGCCGGCCAATGGTGCGATGCCGACCGGGGCACGACCTGCGATGTGGCCAATCCGGCCAGCGGCGAAGCGCTGGGCACCGTCCCGGACATGGGCGCCCGTGAAACCGCCAAGGCCATCGACGCGGCGCAGGAAGCGCTGCCCGCATGGACCGCGAAGACCGCGAAGGAGCGCGCGCGCATCCTTCGGAAGATGGCCGACCTGATGATGGAGCATCGCTCCGATCTGGCGCGCCTGATGACCGCCGAGCAGGGCAAGCCGCTGGCCGAGTCCACCGGCGAAATTGCCTATGCCGCCAGCTTCCTCGAATGGTTCGGCGAGGAAGCCAAGCGCATGTACGGCGACACCATTCCCGCGCACGCCACCGACAAGCGCATCGTCACGCTGCGCCAGCCCATCGGCGTGGTCGCCGCGATCACGCCGTGGAACTTCCCGTCGGCCATGCTCACGCGCAAGATCGGGCCGGCGCTGGCGGCGGGCTGCGCGGTGGTGTGCAAGCCGGCGATCCAGACGCCTTACTCGGCGCTGGCGCTGGGCGTGCTGGCCGAAGAGGCCGGGCTTCCGGCGGGCGTCCTCAACATCGTCACCGGCGCCGACGCTTCCGCCATCGGCCGCGAGATGACCTCCAACCGCAAGGTGCGCAAGCTCAGCTTCACCGGCTCGACCGCCGTGGGCAAGCTGCTCATGGCCCAGTGCGCCGAGGGCGTCAAGAAGGTGTCGCTGGAACTGGGCGGGAACGCGCCGTTCCTCGTGTTCGACGATGCCGACCTCGACGCCGCGGTCGCCGGAGCGATCGCCAGCAAGTACCGCAACAGCGGCCAGACCTGCGTGTGCGCGAACCGGCTGTTCGTGCAGGACGGCGTGTATGACGCGTTCGCGAAGAAGCTGGTGGTCGCCGTCGAGGCGCTGGCCGTCGGCGATGGCCTCAAGGGGCGCACCGACCAGGGCCCGCTGATCGACGCCAAGGCGCTGGACAAGGTCGAGGGCCTGATGGCCGATGCGCTGGGCAAGGGCGCCCGGGTCGCCACCGGCGGCGCGCGCCATGCGCTCGGCGGCACCTTCTACCAGCCGACCGTGCTGCTGGATGCCGACACCACCATGCGGCTGTCGCGCGAGGAAATCTTCGGCCCGGTCGCGCCGCTGTTCCGCTTCCACACCGAGGAGGAAGCCGTCGCGCTGGCCAACGCCACCGAGTTCGGTCTGGCCGCGTATTTCTACACCCGCGACCTGGCGCGCAGCTGGCGGGTGTCGGAAGCGCTGGAAGCCGGCATCGTCGGCATCAACACCGGCCTGATCTCGACCGAAGTCGCGCCGTTCGGCGGCGTCAAGCAATCGGGCCTCGGCCGCGAGGGTTCGAAGTACGGACTCGACGACTACACCGAGCTCAAATACGTCTGCATCGGCGGGGTGTAGAGCAAGGCCGCGTGGGGTTCCCTCACCGGCCTTCCGGCGCTTGCCCACCGGTCGATTCCGCCAGCGCATCCAGCAGTCCGTCGATCTGGCCGCCCGCGTGCGCGGCCGACAGCGTGATCCGCAGCCGCGCGCCGCCCTCCGGCACCGTCGGCGGGCGGATGGCTCCGACCCAGTAGCCGCGCGCTTCCAGCGCCGCCGACCAGCCAAGAGCGCGGGCATCGTCGCCTGCGGGCAACGGCTGGATCGCGGTCTCCGAAGGCAGCAGGGCGAGCCCGCGTGCCGCCGCGCCCTCCCGGAAGCGGGCGATGTTCCCGCGCAGCCGCGCGCGCAGCGCTTCGCCTTCGTCGCCGCGCACAAGGGCGACCGCGGCCTGCGTCGCCGCCGCCTGCGCCGGTGGCAGTGCGGTCGAGTAGATCGCGCCGCGCGCGGTCTGCAGCAGGTGTTCGACCAGATCGGCCGCGCCCAGCACCGCCGCACCGGCGCCGCCCAGCGCCTTGCCGAAGGTCACCAGCCGCAGCGGCACATCGGCGACCGACAGTCCCGCCGCCGCGATGCTGCCGCGCCCGGCTTCGCCCAGCACGCCCGCGCCGTGGGCATCGTCGACGTAGAACGTCGCCTCGTGCGTTTTCGCCACGACGGCCAGTTCCCGCAGCGGCGCCAGGTCGCCGTCCATCGAAAACACGCCATCGCTGGCCAGCAGCGCCGCACCCTCCGGATGCGCCGCCAGCTGGCGCGCCGCCCCTTCGGCATCGGCGTGCGGATAGCGCCTGAAGTCGCAGCCGGACAGCCGCGCGCCGTCGATCAGGCTGGCGTGATTCAGCCGATCCTGCACGCAGGCATCGCCCTTGCCCAGCAGCGCCTGCAGCACCGCCAGATTGGCGGCGTGGCCGCTGGAAAACAGCAGCGCGCGCGGCGCCTGCTGCCAGTCGCACAGGGCTTCCTCCAGCCGGGCGTGCGCGACCGTGTGCCCGCACACCAGCGGCGAAGCGGTGCTGCCGGCGGCGTCCATGTCGCGCAGCGCCGCCAGCACCCGCGGGTGCTGCGACAGACCGAGATAATCGTTGCTGCAGAAATTCAGCAGCCAGCGCACGCTGCCCTGCAGTTTGCAGCGCACGCCCTCGCGCCGCACGACGATGCGGCGAATCCGGGTTCGATGGGCCGATTCACGCTGCAGGCGCAGCGCGGCGACGCGGTCGCTCAGCCGTTCTCGCATCCGCAGCCGCAGCCGCAGCCGTCCTCGGGCTCGCGTTCGGCCTGGGCCGCCTCGCGCTTGCGGGTGGCTTCTTCCAGCGTCATGCCGGAACCGCTCCCGCCGCTGCAGCCGCAGCTGCCGCCGCCACAGCCGCCGCTTTCGCGGACGATGGTGAGGCCGGGAATATCGGTGAGGGTGGATTTGGCGGTATCGACGGGCATGGGATGTAAACCGAGACGCTGGAACAGGCGCCTATCGTACTCGGTATCGGGATTGCCCGTGGTCAACAATTTTTCCCCGTGGAAGATCGAATTGGCGCCGGCGGCGAAGCACAGCGCCTGCAGCTCGTCGCTCATCTGCGCGCGTCCGGCCGACAGCCGCACCATCGAGGCCGGCATCAGGATCCGCGCGGTGGCAATCGTGCGCACGAATTCCAGCGGATCCAGCGGCGGCGCATCGGCCAGCGGCGTGCCCGCGACCGGCACCAGCTGGTTGATCGGCACCGATTCCGGATGCACCGGCAGGGTGGCCAGCGCCCACAGCAGGCCGGCGCGCTGGCGGCGAGTCTCGCCCATTCCGATGATGCCGCCGCAGCAGGTCTTCAGTCCGGCATCGCGGACGTGTTCCAGCGTGTCGAACCGGTCCTGCACGGTGCGGGTGTGAATGATGTGGTTGTAGTACTCGGGATCGGTGTCGAGGTTGTGGTTGTAGTAATCCAGCCCGGCGTCCTTCAGTTCCCGCGCCTGCGCCGCGTCCAGCATGCCCAGCGTGGCGCAGGTTTCCAGCCCCAGCGCCTTCACCTCGCGGATCAACGCCGTCACCTTGGGCATGTCGCGCGGCTTGGGCGAACGCCAGGCCGCGCCCATGCAGAAGCGGGAAGCGCCGTTCGCCTTGGCCTGACGCGCCTTTTCCAGCACCGCGTCGACGTCCATCAGCTTGCTGGCCGCAAGGCCGGTGCCGTGATGGGCCGACTGCGGGCAATAGGCGCAATCTTCCGGGCAGCCGCCGGTCTTGACCGACAGCAGGGTCGAAACCTGCACCTGACAGGGATCGAAATGCCGGCGGTGCACCGTCGCCGCGCGGTAAAGCAATTCGGGGAAAGGCAAATCCAGCAGCGCCTCGACCTCGGCGCGGGTCCAATCGTGGCGGATTTCCGATGCGGCAACGGGCAAGGGACTGACGGCAGACAAGGGCGTTTCCCTGAGGACAGGCACTGCGGAAGGGCGCAGTCTGTATGGCATGGACGCCATCGTCAACCCAATCAGGTTTTTGAAAGTTGACGCGCCGCTGCGCTGGCTGTTCGCGCCGCGCTGCGTGGCCTGCGGCGATCCCGGGCTGCCCGACCGCGACCTGTGCGCCGCCTGCCGTGCCGATCTGCCCTGGCAGGGGCCGGCCTGCACGCGCTGTGCGCTGCCGCTGCCGGAACCCGGCCTGTGCGGCGCCTGCCTGCAGCGCCCGCCGCCGCTGGATGCCGTCCACGCCGCCTTCGGCTACGCCTTTCCGGTCGATGCGCTGTTGCCACGGCTCAAATTCCATCGCGACTTCGCCTCCGGCCGCGTGCTGGCGCAGCACATGGCCGAACGCTTCGCCGCGCTGGATCGCCCGCAGGCGCTGGTGCCGCTGCCGTTGCACCGCAGCCGGCTGCGACGGCGCGGATACGACCAGGCGCTGGAACTGGCAAAGCCGCTGGCACGCGCGCTGGGCGTGCCGCTGGACACCGATTTGTTACGCCGCGTTCGCGCCACTTCCCCGCAGTCGCGGCTGGGCGCCGATGCGCGCAAACGCAACTTGAAGGGCGCATTCGCGGTAGCACGCGGCGCCGCGCTTCCCGAACACGTCACCCTGTTCGACGACGTGATGACGACCGGAGCCACGCTGCATGCGGCGGCGTCCGCGCTGCGCCGGGCCGGCGTCGCCCACGTCGAAGCCTGGGTCTGCGCGCGGGTGGCGTGAAGGCCCGCCCTATGGCAGTACCGGTGGCAGGTAGGCCAGGGTTTCGCCCAGCAGCCACAGCAGGCCCAGCACCAGCGGCACGTGGACCAGCAATTGCAGGAAGGTGAAGCCGACCAGATCGCGCGCGCGCAGCCCGAGGATGCCCAGCAGCGGCAGCATCCAGAACGGATTGATCAGATTCGGCAGCGCCTCGGCCGCGTTGTAGATCTGCACCGTCCAGCCGAGGTGGAAATGCAGTTCGTTGGCGGCCTGCATCACGTAAGGCGCCTCGATGATCCACTTGCCGCCGCCCGAGGGCACGAAGAAGCCGAGCACCGCCGAGTACACCCCCATCACCGCCGCAAAGGTGTCGTGACTGGCGACCTGCACGAAGACCTGCGACAGCCGGTGCGACAGCGCGATCCCGTCTGCGCCGGCGGCGTGGGTCATCAGCTGCGCCATGCCGCCGTACAGCGGGAACTGGATCAGCACCCCGGTAACCGCCGGCACCGCGCGCGCCACCGCATCGAGGAAGCTGCGCAGCCGCCAGTGCATCAGCAGGCCCAGCGACAGGAACAGGAAGTTGTAGGTGTTGAGGTTGGCGATCGCGGCCACTACCGGCTTGCTGGTGAACTCCTGCCACAGCCAGCCGAAGCCGAGCAGGGACAGCAGGAGTACCAGCAGCGGGCTGTGCTCCAGCCATTCTCCGGGGCGTCGCGGCGCCGGCGCGGCGGGCGCTGGGTCGGCGGCCGGCAGCGCGTCGAAGTCGGCTGCGGTGCGCGCGGCATTGCCGACCGGCGCGGTGAACCAGCACACCAGCAGCGAGGCCAGCACCAGCACCGCGGTCAACATGATCGACTGCCACAGGAAGAGGGTCTGGGTGAACGGCAGCACGCCGGTGATCTGCAGCAGCCCCGGCGGCATGCTGGCCGGATTGGCCTGCAATTGCGCCGCCGAGGACGACAGCCCCATCGCCCACACCGCGCCGAGGCCAAGATAGGCTGCGGCACCGGCCGCGCGATAGTCCATGTCCAGCTCGCGGCGTCGCGCCAGCTCCCGCACCAGCAGGCCAGCGAACACCAGCGAGAAGCCCCAGCTCAGCAAGGAGCTGAGCATCGACAACAGGGCGACGAAGCACACCGCACCGCGCCCGCTGCGCGGCACCCGCGCGAGCCGGTCGATCAAGCGCGCCACCACCGGCGCCGTCGCCACCACGTAGCCGCCGATCACCACGAAGGCCATCTGCATGGTGAACGGAATCAGGCTCCAGTAGCCCTCGCCGAAGCGCGTTGCCACCTGCGCCGGCGCCGCACCGAACCCGATCGCGACGGCGGCGATCAGCAGCACGCCGACCGCGGCGAACACGTAGGCGTCCGGGAACCAGCGCTCGGCGAACGCCGCGCAGCGCAGCGCCACCCGCACCGACCACCCCTGCCGACTCGCCTCGTTCATGCGGCCACCACCTTCGCACGCAGCGCGAAGTCCAGCACGATCCCGATCAACACCGCCAAGCCGAACCAGCCGTTGCAGCCGAGCGCACGCAGGCAACCCGCCGAATCGCGATGGCGGGCGATGCGGAACGCCAGGCCGACCGGCACCAGCGCCAACGCAAGGCCGAGCCAGTACCAACCACCGAGGCCCGCCTCACGCCCGACCAGCACCAGCGCAACGAAGGCGCCGGCGTACAGCACGCCCTGCCCGATCAGATCCACCTCGCCCAGCAGGATCGCCAGCGACTTCGCGCCCGACAGCAGATCGTCGTTGCGCTCGGCCATCGACCGCCAGGTCGCGCAGGCCGTCACCCAGAACACGGTCGCCACGTACAGCGTCCAGCCCAGCGACGGGACCGAACCCGACTGTGCGGCGAACGCCATCGGCACGCCCCAGCCCGCCAGCGCGCCCACGTAGGCCTGGGCCAGATACAGATGACGCTTGACCAGCAGATAACCCAGCGCCAGCACCGTCCACGACGCCCCCAGCCAGAGCGCCGCCGGGTGCAACGCCAGCACCAGCGACGCCACCACCAGCAGCAGCGCCAGGCACAGCAGGGCCGCAAGCCGCGGATCGACCAGATCGGCATCGGGTGGAAAACGCGCAATCCGACCGACCAGCGCGTCGCGCACCGCGCCGAAATAACCGTCGATCGCCCGGCTGGCGCCGCGGAGCAAAATCCCGCCAGCGACGAACGCCAGCAGCAGGCCCATTTGTGGCCAGCCCTTTGCCGCCAGCCATAGCGCCCAGCCGGTCGGCAACAGCACCACCAGCCACCCCGCCGGACGATCCCCACCAACCAGCGCCGAATACCCGCGCAGGCGCTCGCGCCACGGCAGGGGATCGCCATCAGGGGCTGCAAGTTCGCGCGGAGCCATCCATCTAGCCTAGCAGCACGTCAAGCGGCATTCATGCGACAATACGCAACCACCGCACTCCACGCGCCCGTAGCTCAGCTGGATAGAGTACTGCCCTCCGAAGGCAGGGGTCACAGGTTCGAATCCTGTC
>NZ_JAMQHN010000121.1 GCF_025993755.1 Thermomonas sp.
ATCCGGCGATGGCGTTCGATCTCGACGCGCACCGGCAGCGGCCAATCCAGCAGCGCCGACGACCCGTGCACGAAGTCCCCGAGCAGCTGCCCGAGGATGGCATCGTCCGAGTCGCGCGCCAGCCACGCGTGGGCGAGGTAATTCATCGGCCCATGCTACGGCGGCGCTCGGGGCGGACGCTCACATGTGCTTGAACAAGGTCATGAACGGCTGGCTGACCGTCAGGGTTTCCGGACGCTGCCTGAGCCGTACCGTGCCGCGCCCGCTGTCGTCGCGGGTGATGCCGGCGATGGCCTTCAGGTTGACGATGGTGGAGCGGTGGATCTGCTTGAACGTGTTGCCGTCCAGCCGTGGCAGCAGCTCGCGCAGGGAACTGCGCAGCAGGGCCTCGCCTTCGCGGGTGACGACCGTCGTGTATTTCTGGTCGGCGTGGAAGTAGGCGACGTCGTCGATCAGGATCAGCCGGGTTTCCCGGCCCATGCTGGCGGTGAGCCAGGTCAGTGGTTCCGCCGTCGCGGCCTGCTGCGGCAACGCGCCCAGTTTCTCCAGCAGTGCCGCCAGCGCGGCCGCATCCGGAAGCGCATCGCGCGCCTGCAGGCGGGCGACGGTGGCATCCAGTCGGTCGGGTTTCACCGGCTTGAGCAGGTAATCGATGGCGCCGCGCTCGAAGGCGTCGATCGCGTACTGATCGTAGGCGGTGACGAACACGATCCGCGTGCGCGGACTGGCTTCGGCGGCGGCGGCGGCGACCTCCAGCCCGGTCAGGCCGGGCATGCGGATGTCGAGAAAAGCCACGTCGGGCCGGTGCTCGGCCAGCGCGTCCACCGCGCTGGCGCCGTCCTCGCATTCGCCGACGACCCGCAGCGCGGGCCAGGCGCGGGCGAGCTCGGCCACCAGCGCCTGCCGCAGCAGGGCTTCATCCTCGGCCACGATGCAGGTGGCGGCTTCATTCATGGGGGAAGACTCCGGACGCCGGGACGGTCAGGGTGGCGGCAACCCCGCGCGGGAAGTTGGCCGCCACCGACAGGGAGGCGGCGCCGTTGTAGCGCAGGCGCAGGCGTTCGCGCACGTTCCTCAGGCCGATCCCGGTGCCGCTGGTCTTGCCGTTGAAACCGTCGCCATCGTCGGCCACCGTCACCGCCACGCCGGCATCGTCGCGACGGGCACGCAACCAGATCGTGCCGCCGCCGGTGCGCGGCTCCAGCCCGTGCTTGATCGCGTTTTCCACCAGCGTCTGCAGCATCATCGCCGGCAGCGGCGTTGCCCGCAATTCTTCGGGAATGTCGGTCTGCACGGCGAGACGATCACCCATGCGGATCTTCAGGATTTCCAGATAGGCCAGCGCCCGTTCCAGCTCGGTGCCGAGCGTGGACATTTCCTCCTCGGCGTCGGGCAGCGAGCGGCGCAGGTACTGGATCAGGTGGCCGAGCATCGCCTCGGCGCGGACCGGGTCGCTGCGGGTCAGCAGCTGGGCGCTGGCGAGCGTGTTGTAGAGAAAGTGCGGTTCGACCTGGGCCGACAGCAGGTGCAGTTTCGCTTCGCTGAGCTCCTTCTCGGTCGCGGTCTGTGCTGCGCTGGCCTGCTCGCTGCGGCGGCGTTCGCCGATGCGGCGGGTGATGGCGCGGGCGATGGCTTCGGCGTTCTCGAAGTTGGTGCCGTCGTCTACCAGGAACCAGTCGCTCCACGCCGGACGCTCCGGCTCGCAGATCAGGGTCACGCGGCCGCTGTCACCGGCCGGCGTCACCGTGGCCTGCAGCTGGTTGTGGTCGGGCGCGAACCACAGCAGCGGATTCCAGCGCCGCAGCGGCGGTTCGCCGTACAGGTGCGGGCGGGCCACCCTGGCACGCACCTGCAGGCTGTCGCGCGCGCTGCGCACATCCGAAACGCCCGGTAGCTCGCGGATCGCGGCATCGACCAGATCGAAGGACTCGCCGGCTTCCAGCGGAATTTCGATCAGCCGTTTCTGGCGGTTGTCGAGGGTCTCGTGGTCGATCCTGCCGGCGATCAGGCGCACCCGATGCAGGTGCGAGATCGCCCCGGCGATGACCAGCCCCATGGTGAAGAATCCGAACAGCGCCACCAGGGAGTTCCACTCGCCGATCAGCGGCAGGCTGGAGTACAGGGCAACGGCTGCCGTCACCGCCATTCCCCAGACGAAGCAGATGCGCAGCAGAAAGAATAGTCGCTTGAACATGGCGGTGGTCGACAGGGAGGGTGAGGGGAGTATGGCTACCGCCCGTCGGGATGGAAGCGAGGATGCGATGAATGCGGTCACAGCCCGATGAAACCCCGCGCGGGAGCGCTAGACTGGTTGCCGAAGGAGGCCGAGATGGCCAGTGATGCGCGACCGATCCAGGCAGGCGAAGGCGCCATCGGCGTGTCGGGAGCAGTGCCGGAGGTATCCGCGTGGCGCGCCAGCCTGACCCGCATCCTCGTGTGTGTCGCACGCGAGGCCCTGCAGGGCGAGGAACTGGACGCGCTGCTGAAGGGCATTTGCGATTGCCTCGTGGCCGAGCTTCCGGTCCCGATCGCCAGCGTCATCCTGCTTGACGAAACGGGCGATCGGTTCATCCACTGGGTCTGTGCCGGCGAACTGATGCTGGATGAGACCCCGATCGCCAGCGGATGGCCGGTCACCCGCGGCGCGGCCGGCCGCTGCGCAAGGCTCGGGGTGCCGCAGCTGATCCGCGACGTCGCCACCGATCCCGACTACCTGGTCGGCAATCCGGAAGTGCGCAGCGAATACCTGGTGCCGATCCGCCACGGCAAGCGCCTGCACGGCGTCCTGAACATCGAAAGCCGCGACCCCCGGTTCTTCGATGCCGACACCTGTGCGGTGTTCGACGCGGTGGCCGATCTGGTGGCCGCGTCGATCCACTTCGCGCGGGTGGCCGAAGACCTGCAGCTTGCCAATCGCAAGCTGGAACAGCTGTCTATGATCGACGGGCTGACCGGGATCGCCAACCGACGCCGCTTTGATGCCCACCTGCAGACGCTGTGGGCGCGATCCGTGGGTGAGGGGCGCCCGCTGGCCCTGTTGATCGTGGATGCCGACCACTTCAAGGCGCTCAACGATTCCCTCGGCCACCTGCAGGGCGACGAATGCCTGCGCGAACTGGCGCGCATCTGCGATGCCCACGCCCATCGACCTGACGACCTTGCGGCCCGCTTCGGCGGCGAGGAACTGGTGCTGCTGCTGCCGGAGCGCACGCCGCAGGAGGCCGCGGCCAGCGCCGAATCCCTGCGTGCCGCCGTCGCCGCGCGCGGATTGCCGCACCCGGCCTCGCCGGCGGCGGATCACGTCACCGTGAGCGTGGGCGGCGCCGTGCTGCATCCGCGGGTGGGTGACCGCGCCGAGGACCTGTTCGCCACGGCCGATCGCGCGCTCTACGGCGCCAAGGCGCAGGGGCGCAACCGGGTCGTGATGCTGGGCGATGCGGGAGGGTGAACCCTCGCGCCGGACTCAATCGGCGGCCGGGGTGTCCGCGGCGGCGTCCTTGAACCAGGCTTCCACCTTGCCCTTGACCTTGAGCGTCATCGGCATGCCGCGGCGATCCAGCGAGCGGCCGGCCTGCACGCGGATCCAGCCTTCGCTGATGCAGTATTCCTCGACGTTGGTGCGCTCGATGCCGTTGAAGCGGATGCCGATGCCGCGTTCGAGCAGCGCCTCGTCGTGGAACTTGCTGCGCGGATCGTTGGAGAGGCGGTCGGGCGGGGTGTCGGATTCGCTCATGGAAGGCGTCGCGTTGGAAAGCGACAGGATACCCGGATTGGCGCTCGCTACACTGCGCGGATGAGCCCGCCGCATCGTGACAATGCCCTTGCCGCCCTGCTGCAGCCGTTTTCCGACGGCGTCCTGCACTGGCCGCAGGCCGGCAAGGCGCTGTTCCTGCGCGCCCGCGATGGCATCGGCATGCGTGCGGCTTCCGGCTGCGATGTCGCCTGCACCCAGCCGTTCCGTCCGGAAGCGCTGCGGTTGGCGCGTTCCGGCTGCGACCTGATCGAGGAGGAGGCGCTGCCCGAAGCCGCGTTCCCGCTGGTGCTGGCGCTGCCGCCGCGTCAGCGCGACGAGGCGCGCGCGCTGCTGGCCAAGGCCTGTGCCGCGGTCGCGCCGATGGGCTGCATCGTCGTTGCCGTCGCCAACGACGAGGGCGCGAAATCGCGCGAGGCCGACCTGAAGCAGTTGGCGGGCAGCGTCGCCGCGCTGGGCAAGCATCACTGCCGCACGTTCTGGACGCGCCCCAACGCCATGTTCGACAAGGCGCTGGTCGCGCAGTGGCGGCAACTGGACGCGCCGCGCCGGATCGCATCGGACGACGTGCCCGGCGGCGGCTTCCTGAGCCGCCCCGGCGTGTTCGCCTGGGATCGCGTCGATGCCGCTTCGCGCATGCTTTCCGCCGCCTTGCCGGACGACCTGCACGGCCGCGTGGCCGACTTCGGCGCGGGCTGGGGCTATCTGTCGATGCAGGCGCTGGCGCGCTGCCCGCGCATCGCCTCGCTCGATCTCTACGAGGCCGATGCGCGCGCGTTGGCGCTGGCGCGGCAGAATCTGGCCGGCGCCCGCGTGCCCGTCGCTTGCCACTGGCACGACGTCGAGCAGGGTGTGCCCGACCGCTTCGACGCCATCGTCTGCAACCCGCCGTTCCACGCGCTGGGGCGCGGCGAGCGTCCCGACATCGGCCGCGCCTTCATCGCCGCCGCCGCTGTCACCTTGACGCCGGGCGGTCGGTTTTGGCTGGTCGCCAACCGCCACCTTCCCTACGAGGATGCGCTGGGTGCGGGCTTCACGCGGACGCGCATCGTCGTGCAGGACGGCGGCTTCAAGATTGTCGAGGCGGTGAAGGCATGAAGCTGGTCAAGCACATCGCCAACCTCGGCTACGGCAGCCGCAGGGACGTGCAGTGGATGTTCCGCGAAGGCCGCATCACCAATGCCGCCGGGGAGGTGCTGTACGCGGACGATCCGCTGGACCATGACGATGTGCGCATCGACGGCGAGCCGCTCGACCCGCCGCCGGGCCTGCTGCTGATGCTGCACAAGCCGACCGGCACCACCTGCTCGACCAGGGATCCGGGCCGGGTCGTGTTCGACCTGCTGCCGCCGCGCTACCGCCTGCGCAATCCGGCGCTTTCGACCGTGGGCCGACTGGACCGCGATACCTCCGGCCTGCTGCTGCTGACCGACGACGGCCAGCTGCTGCACCGGATCATCGCGCCGAAGTCGAAGTTGCCGAAGGTCTATCTGGCGACGCTGGCGGACGACCTGCGCGGCGACGAGACCGCTCTGTTCGCCAGCGGTACCCTGATGCTCGATGGCGAAAAGACGCCGCTGCTGCCGGCGCAACTGGAACCGCTGGCGGCCCGCCGCGCGCGCCTGACCCTGCACGAAGGCCGCTACCACCAGGTGCGGCGGATGTTCGCGGCGGTTGGCAACCACGTCGTCGCCCTGCACCGCGAGCGCATCGGTGGGCTGGCGCTGGACGACCTGCCGTCGGGCCAGTGGCGTGCGCTGGACGCAGTCCACCGCGAGGAATTGTTTGGCGACTGAGGCGTCACCGGAATTTTCACGAGGACCATGTCCGGAGTTGCTGCCGGATTCCGCATGACAGGACTACAACCAACCCGGAGTCCGCGTCATGAATCGCAAACCCCTGCTCGTTTCCATTGCCCTTGCCTTGGGCATGACGGGTGCCCTGGCCTGGGCCAGCGACGCCCAGTGGTTCGCCTCGCGGCCCGTGGCGTCGGGTCCCGACAGCGCCGAAGTGTCTGCCCTCGCGGATCCCGTGGCTCCACACGGGTCTGCGTCCTGGCAGCCTGCGCGCTCCATTTCCCGTTACGGCGGCAGTCCGACCTTCGTCGGCAACGTGACGGCGGACGACGTGGGCGATCTTGATTCGTTCGGACGCAATGTCCACTGGTTGGGCACCAAGACCGTGGTGTTCGCCGCCTCGACCGATTGCGCCAGCATTCAGCGCAGCAATCCGGGCATGGCTTGCGCCCAGATTTCCTCCCCGTCCCGGGGAACGAACTTCGAGCTTCGCGATCTGGTGACCATCCGCTTGCCGGCCGAAGCCGCCAATTCGCTGGTGTGCCATTGGCTGAACGACAAGCACCAGGTCATTTTCTCGGACGTCACTGGCCGCGGGGCGATCCCGACACCAGGGCTGGCGCGCTACGGCTACACCATCACCCTGCGCAGCGACGTGCTGCAGAACCCGCGCCTGATCAATCCGAAAACCGGGCAGCCGTTCGCGGGTGAGCTGACGACGGGATACATCCTGTATGAGGACAAGCCCTACGTGATCTTGCCGAACGTCTCGACTTCGACCTACGAAAGCGGCGCCACGACCTGCAGGGATGGCCTGGTCAGCAGGCAGATCCTGATGAACGTCTATGGGCTGGACGCGACGTCGGTCGACAAGCTCATGGCATCGCCGATGGAGTTGAGCCTGAATGCAAAGGGCGCTTTCCAGAACGTCCTGGAGGCCACCTTCACCGCTGGCCTGCGGCTGGTCGGGGACTGACAAGGAATTGCGGGGCACTGCGGTTCGCGACCCCTTCGCGTGCCGCAGTGTCCGGCCTCAATCCCGGAAATTGTCGAACTGCAGCGGACGTTCGAACTCCTTGCCGCGCAGCAGCGCCATCACCGCCTGCAGGTCGTCGCGCTTCTTGCCCGTCACGCGCAGCTTGTCGCCGTTGATCTGGGCCTCGACCTTGAGCTTGGCGTCCTTGATCGCGCCCTGGATCTTCTTCGCCAGTTCGCGTTCGATGCCTTGCTTCACCGTGATCTTCTGGCGCGCACCGGCCAGGTTGGTCTCGATGTCGCCGAATTCGAGGCAGCGCACGTCGATCTTCCGCGCGATCAGCCGCGCGCGCAGGATGTCGGTCATCTGCTGCAGCTGGAACTCGCTGGGCGCCGACTGGGTGATGACGTTGTCCTCGCGCACGAAGCGGGCGTCCACGCCCTTGAAGTCGAAGCGGGTGGTCAGCTCGCGGCTGGCCTGGTCGACCGCGTTGGTGAGTTCGTGGGTATCCACTTCCGAAACGATGTCGAAGCTGGGCATGGCGAGAGGGGTGGGTTGCGGGGCGGGCAGGTTACCGCATGCGGGATCGATGGAGTCACCCGGGCTGAAATGGGCAGTTTCGTCGTCGTCGAACCTTGCCTGCTTCGGCGCGAGTGGCCGTGGGTAGGTGCGGAATTCGCTTGATTATCTGGGGGTAGAACACTTGTTTCGTACGATCTCCCCCACGACATTTCGACATTTCTTTGTAGAAAATCCAATTATCCGGATAAAACATGAGAATTGCTGCGCTGCGATTTGTAGCGCGCGCCGTGATGTGATGACATAGCGGTTTCCGATCAGCGGAGTGCCGCCATGGCCGAACTCAAGGAAGTGCGTGTCCCCGATATTGGCGGTCACGGCGATGTGCCGATCATCGAACTGCTGGTCAAGCCGGGCGACACGGTTGCCAGGGATCAGGGTCTGGCGACCATGGAGTCCGACAAGGCGACGATGGAAGTGCCGTCGCCATTCGACGGCGTGGTCAAGGAGCTCAGGGTCAAGCTGGGCGATACCGTCTCGGAAGGCGCGCTGGTGGCGATCATCGAGGTGGCCGAAGGCGCCGCCGTGCCGTCGCCCGAACCGCCCGCTCCCGCGCCGGCTCCTCCTGCCGCCGCACCCGCGTCGAAACCGGCGCCCGCCGCGCCGGTAGCGCCGGTAGCGCCGGAGTCCATGGTGGAAAGCGGCGCGCCGGTTCCCGCACTGGCGCCGGTGGCCGAACCCGGCCAGCCGGGCATCCCGCCGATGCGCTTCGAGGCCGACGCGGTGCTGCCGGCCAAGGTGCCCTACGCCAGCCCGGCGGTGCGGCTGTTCGCGCGCGAGCTGGGCGTGGACCTGATGCAGGTGACGGGCAGCGCGCGTGGCGGCAGGATTTCGAAGGAAGACGTGCAGCGCTACGTCAAGGCGGCGCTGTCCGGCGGCGCGGCACCGGTTGCGGTGGAGGGCGGTGGCGGCGGATTGAACCTGCTGCCGTGGCCGAAGGTGGATTTCGCCAAATTCGGGCCGGTGGAAAGCAAGCCGTTGTCGCGGATCCAGAAGATCTCCGGCGCCAATCTGGCACGCAACTGGGCGATGATCCCGCACGTCACCCAGCACGACGAGGCCGACATCACCGCGCTGGAAGACCTGCGCGTTGCGCTGAACGGCGAGAACGCAAAGGCCATCGCGGCGGGCAAGGCCGGCAAGCTGACCATGCTCGCCTTCCTGATCAAGGCCTGCGTCGCCGCGCTGCAGAAGTACCCGACTTTCAATGCATCGCTGGACGGCGACAACCTCGTCCTCAAGCGTTACTTCCACATCGGCTTCGCCGCCGACACCCCGAATGGCTTGGTGGTGCCGGTGCTGCGCGATGCCGACCAGAAGGGCGTGATGCAGATCGCCGTCGAAATGGGCGAATTGGCCGCGCTGGCGCGTGAAGGCAAGCTCAAGCCGGAGCAGATGCAGGGTGGCTGCTTCACCATCAGCTCGCTGGGCGGGATCGGCGGCACCAAGTTCACCCCGATCATCAACGCGCCGGAGGTGGCGATCCTCGGCGTGTCCAGATCCGAGATGAAGCCGGTCTGGAACGGCGAGAAGTTCAAGCCGCGCCTGATGCTGCCGCTGTCCTTGAGCTATGACCATCGGGTGATCGACGGCGCCGCCGCGGCGCGCTTCACCAGCTACCTCGGGCAACTGCTGGCCGACCTGCGTCGGGCCATGCTGTAAGGAGAAGGCGCATGGCCGAATTCGAATGCAAGGTGCCCGACATCGGCAGCCACAGCGGCGTGCCGGTGATCGAATTGCTGGCGGCGGTGGGCGATGTCGTCGGCAAGGACCAGGGGCTGGTGACGCTGGAATCCGACAAGGCAACGATGGAAGTGCCGGCCGGCGCGGATGGCGTGCTCAAGGCCTTCAAGGTCAAGCTGGGCGATACCGTGTCGGAGGGCGCCGTCATCGCCGTGATCGAAAGCGCGACGACGGCTTCCGCGCCTGCGCCAGCCAAAACCGGAACGCCGCCGCCCGCCGCGCCCGCCGCAAAGGCGGAACCGGCAGCCCCGGCGCCGCAGGCCGCCACGTCCACGGGCCGCAAGGCCGACATCGAATGCGCCCTGGTGGTGATCGGCGCCGGCCCCGGCGGCTATACGGCGGCGTTCCGCGCGGCCGACCTGGGGTTGGAGACGGTGCTCGTCGAACGCTACGCAACCCTCGGCGGCGTCTGCCTCAACGTCGGCTGCATTCCGTCGAAGGCGCTGCTGCACGCGGCCGACGTGATCGAGCAGGCCGCGCACGCCGGCGCCTACGGCGTCGATTTCGGCAAGCCGAAGATCCACATCGACAAGCTGCGCGGGTACAAGGAAAACGTCGTCGGCCAGCTCACCAAGGGCCTCGCCGGCATGGCGAAGCAGCGCAAGGTGCGGGTGGTGCAGGGGACGGCGAAGTTCGTCTCCGCCAACGAGCTGGAAATTGCCGATGCTGACGGCAAGACGCAGCTGCTGCGCTTCGCCCAGTGCATCATCGCGGCCGGCTCGCAGGCGGTGAAGCTGCCGATGTTCCCGTGGGACGACCCGCGCATCATGGATTCCACCGACGCGCTGGATCTGGCCGAGGTGCCGAAGAAACTGCTGGTCGTCGGCGGCGGCATCATCGGGCTGGAGATGGCCACGGTCTATCGCGCGCTGGGCGCGGACGTCACCGTGGTCGAGTTCATGCCGCAGCTGATCCCCGGCGCCGATGCCGATCTGGTCAAGCCGCTGACCGAGCGGTTGAAGAAGCAGGGCGTGGCCATCCATCTCAAGACCAAGGTGGTCGAGGCCAAGGCACAGAAGAACGGCATCGCCTGCGCGTTCGAGGGCGACAGCGTTCCCGAGGGCAAGCTGTACGACCGCGTGCTGGTGGCGGTGGGGCGCAGCGCCAACGGCGGCAAGCTCGCGGCCGACAAGGCCGGCGTGGCGGTCGGCGAGCGCGGGCTGATTCCGGTGGACGCGCAGATGCGCACCAACGTGCCGCACATCTTCGCCATCGGCGATCTGGTCGGCCAGCCGATGCTGGCGCACAAGGCCACCCACGAGGCCAAGCTGGCGGCGGAAGTCGCGGCCGGGCACAAGAAGGAATGGGTGGCGCGGGTGATCCCGTCGGTGGCCTATACCGATCCGGAAATCGCTTGGGTGGGTGTGAGTGAAACCGAGGCCAAGGCCAAGGGTCTGAAGGTCGGCGTCGGCAAGTTCCCGTGGGCGGCATCGGGCCGTGCCATCGGCATCGCCCGCACCGAAGGCTTCACCAAGCTGATCTTCGATGAAGCCAGCCACCGGGTGATCGGCGGCGGGATAGTGGGGGTCCACGCCGGCGAGCTGATCTCGGAAGTCGCACTCGCCATCGAGATGGGCTGCGAAGTCGAGGACATCGGTCACACCATCCACCCGCATCCGACTTTGGGTGAATCGGTGGCGATGGCGGCGGAAGTCTTCGATGGCAGTGTCACTGACTTGTACATCCCGAAAAAGCGCTGATCGCTATCTTGTTCGTGCCAGACGTGTCGGCTGGATGGAGGGTGTCAGCGGATTTCGCCTAGACCGGCATGGTCGTTGATCTGTTAGGGCTTACCCGGCTTGGCTGCAGGCGCAGCAGTGGGAGGCGCGAGAGGCGCGGGAGGCGTCTGGGGCAGCGCCGGCCGAGGAGTAATTGGGCCGTAAATGCAGGTGACGGCACCGCTGGTAAGAACGACGCTGTAACGCAGATCGCAGTTCACCGCCGCGAAAATGACGGGCAACTGCTCATTTCCCCAGCGGTCAGGAAGGAACACCACCTTCTGCCCCGCCTTGCAGGAAGCGGCCACATCGTCATGTTGCCACTGCTGCACCTCGCACAGGTCCGCCTGATTGATGGTTTCGCTCTCGCTCTTGGGCTCGGTCGGGGCTGACTGTGGCGCTGGTGCACTTTGCTGTGTGCATCCAACCATCAGGCAAGCTACAAACGCACCAATGACCGCTTTCTGCATCGCTCCTCCGTGAAGTTTGATGTAAGGCCTCAATACCGGCAGTGCACCTAGCTCTACCGGATCCCGCTTCTACACCCAGAACATGAACGGACCGCCGCTCTGATCGTCAGACCGGTGTTGCTCGGTGCGCCGGGACTCTTCTCTGTCCTTTACCTGCACCACATCCACCGTTGCCGACAGGTCAAATCATCCCACGGTACGCGAGACGCTACGCGATGCGGCCGAACCGATGACCACGCGGGCGGTGGCCGTCGCCATTCTCAATGCGCGCGGCGTTACCGATGCCACTGCCCGCACGAACACGCAAATCACCGTGGCGACGATCCTCAATCGCCTGATCAAGGCCGGCCAGGTCGCGCGGGTCGGCTATGAAGGGCGTGCAGCCCTTTGGCAAGCCGCTCAGTCAGCAGTCACTGTCATGCGGCTGGCTGCGCCAGCTTGGTCGCGGCCCACTGATTGAGACTTACCCCCTGCTGTTCGGCCTCGCGCGCCAATCGCGCATGCACGCTGCGTGGCACGCGCACCAGGAACTTGCCGCTGTAATGCGAAACTGGCGTAGCGACACTGGGCTTGGGGATGACGCGACCTGCCGCTTGGGCGGCTTGCAGCCAGGCTGCAATGGCGTCTTGCGCCTCTCGGGCGGCATCAGCCTCGGTTTCGCCCCACGCCGAGCACCCCGGCAAATCCGGTGCTTCGGCGATGAAACCTTCGTCTTCATCCGACCAAAAGATGTTGAGCGGGTAGCGGTTCATGCGAGGTCTCCGTATTTTTCGATCATCGCGATCAGTTGCCGCGCCTGATACGGCGGGATGAAGCCATTTCGATTCTGGAAATTCAGGCCGATCAGTTCGCCGGTGCGTTGATAGGCACGGTGTGAACCGGCTCCACCACCATGCACAAAGCCCAATTGCTCCGCCGTTTTGCACGCATCGTCGAACCGCACTTGCTTTGGGTTGGCGAGAATGCTGGCAAGGCGCTTGGACTTTGTGCTCATGGCTCAATGATACCACATATGGTATCTCACAACGAGAGGCCCAATCAGGCAACGAGTCGCTCCACTCGCCGATGATTGCCCTGCCAGTAGCCGCAGAAACAGAACCTGTCACAGGACCTGTCACAGGCCGCTTACGAGGCTGGCATGCCGTTGCGATGTTCGCCCGACAGAGAAGACCACCGGACAGGTTGTGACAGTCGTTTTGTCACAAAAAAGCCCGCGACAGTGGCGGACTTCATTTGCGCAACATGTTGATATACAACAATAAATTGGTGGCTATGGGTGGAATCGAACCACCGACCTCGGGATTATGAGTCTCGCGCTCTAACCGTCTGAGCTACATAGCCATCGCCGAGCCCTCCATTGTCTTGCGTTGGCATGCGGACGTCAATTGCTCCCCTGGCGGCTTGCCACCGGTCGTTGCGGCTGGCAGAGTCGAAGCCAGTGGATTTCTGGAGTCCGCATCGTGATCGATCCGGACGGTTTTCGGCCCAACGTGGGCATCGTGCTGATGCACGAGGATGGACGGGTGTTCTGGGCACGCCGCGTGCGCCGGGATGGGTGGCAGTTCCCGCAGGGCGGGATCAACAGCGACGAGACGCCGCTGGAGGCCATGTATCGCGAGTTGCAGGAGGAAACCGGCCTGGTTCCGGAACAGGTGGAAGTGCTGGGCGCCACCCCCGGCTGGTTGCGCTATCGGCTGCCGGCCCACGCGGTGCGCCGCCACGAGCGGCTGGTGTGCATCGGCCAGAAGCAGGTCTGGTTCCTGTTGCGATTCCGCGGCCGGGAGGCGGATTTCCGGCTGGATTTGTCTGAGAAGCCCGAGTTCGACGATTGGCGCTGGGTCGATTTCTGGTACCCGCAGGAGCACGTGGTCGCCTTCAAGCGCGGCGTCTATACCCGCGCCCTGGCCCATCTGGCGCCGCTGGCGCGGGCGGTGGCCGGGACTGGCGCGGTGCCGGTTCCGGAAGGCGGCGAGATGCCGCCGCTGCGTCGTTACGTTCGCCGTTCCTGAAATTCCCTCGGGTGGAATCGAAGAAGTCTTCGTAAATCAACCATTTAATGCTTGATTGGAAGGGTGGTGGCGTCGTAGGCCGAGTCGACAGTCTGAACGGGAGCCGACCGTTTGTCGGTTGGATGTTGCATTGCAGCAATGAAGGAGTATGCTGCACTGCACAAACGGCAAGAACGCCGCTCAGCACCAACCCAAGGGAGCCAACCATGTACGACTACAACGAAACCTTCAGCAAGTCGGCCGCCCAGTTCGCGGACGTCGCTGCCAATGCCAATCGCCTCGCCCTCGAGAACGCCGAAAAGGTGTTCGGCCTGCACCTGGCCGCCCTCGAGAACAACGTCAATGCCACGTTCGCCTTCGCCAACGAGCTGATCAGCGTGCGTGACGCCGAAGGCCTGAAGGCCGTCTGGCCGAAGGGCATCCAGATCGCCCGCACCAACGTCGAGCGCAGCTTCGGCGCCACCCAGGAAGCCTTCGCCGACAGCGTGAAGACCTCCGAGGCCATCGGCGCGCTGGCCAAGGCCCAGTACGAGCAGGCCAGCTCGCAGGTCAAGGCGGAAGTCGCCAAGGCCGCCAAGGCTGCGTCCAAGTCGGGCAAGTAATCCCGACGGCGGGCCGTGCGGCCCGCCGGCAATGCGAAACCGGGGCCCGGCGGCTTGTGCTGCCGGGCCTTTCGTTTGCCGGTCGAAAGCATCGTTGCGTTGGCGCATCGATATGCTGCACTGGTGCGTTCAATAACAGTGCTAGAATGGCGGGCCTCGCGAGTATGCGGAATCATGAATCGTCCGCAGGTTCGTGAACCCTCGCGTCATGCCGGTTTCGGCGTGGGCTGGCAACGCCAGGATGGAGCTGGCCAGTCCCTTCCCGGATTTCCATTGATCACCCCATAGCCAAGGTCGTACGCAATGCCCGTTTCCG
Organism: Thermomonas sp.; assembly: GCF_025993755.1. GTDB lineage: Bacteria > Pseudomonadota > Gammaproteobacteria > Xanthomonadales > Xanthomonadaceae > Thermomonas. The sequence goes on from NZ_JAMQHN010000121.1 coordinate 13,961, forward strand.
CATCCGATGCCAAGCCCAACGTCAGCAAGCGCTGGATCCTGATGCTGGTCGGCGTTGCCGTCGTGTTCGGCGGCGTGTTCCTCGCCAAGGCGATCTTCGCGAAGAAGACCAACGCCTTCTTCGACAACATGTCGCAGCCGGCGGTCACCATTTCCGCAGCCAATGCCAGCCGTCAGCGCTGGGGCAACGACAACGCGGCGGTAGGCACGCTGGTCGCCGTCAACGGCATCGACGTCACCGCCGAATCCGGCGGCGTGGTGCGTTCGATCGAATTCGATGCCGGCCAACCGGTGCGCGCGGGTGCGGTGCTGGTGCGCTTGAACACGGCCAATGAGGACGCAGTGCTGAAGGCGCTGGAAAGTTCGGCGAAGCTGGCGCAGATGCAGGCGCAGCGCTGGCAGGAACTGGGTCGCGACAAGCTGGTGTCGCTGGACGACGTGCAGACCCGGACGACCGCCGCCGCCACCGCGCGGGCGCAGGTCGAGGCGCAGCGCGCGCTGATTGCCCAGAAGACCGTGCGCGCACCGTTTGCCGGCGTGCTGGGCATTCGCCGCGTCAACCTCGGCCAGTACATCGCGCCGGGCACCGCTGTGGTCAGCCTGCAGCAGCTCGATCCGATCTTCGTCAACTTCACCCTGCCCGAGCAGATGGCCGGCAAGTTGCCCGAGGGCACCGCGGTCCAGGCCACGATCGATGCGCTGCCCGGCCAGGTGTTCCACGGCACGGTGACGGCGGTGGATCCGCAGGTGGATCCGTCCACCCGCAACTTCACCGCGCAGGCCACATTCGCCAATCCCGAAGGCGCGCTGCGTCCCGGCAGCTTCGCCCGGATCGGCTTCGACGTCGGCGGCGAGCGCGACGTGGTGGCGATTCCGCAGACCGCGGTCAGCTTCAATCCCTACGGCAACGCGGTGTTCGTGATCGGCAAGACCGCGCGCAAGCCGGGCGAGACCGACGCCAGGGGCAATGCGCTGACCGGCGACAAGCTGGTCGTCACCCAGCGCTTCATCAGGACCGGCGCGACGCGCGGCGATCTGATCGAGGTGCTTGAAGGCCTCAAGCCTGGCGAACAGGTGGTGACGTCCGGCCTGCTCAAGCTGCGCAACGGCACCGAGGTGCTGGTGGACAACACCGTGCAGCCTGCCGCCGACGCGCGGCCGGCGGTCGAAAACCGCTAGACGCAGGATCGTGGCCGGCAGTGCCGGCCATGCCGCGGGTCAGGCCCGCAACCCGGGCAATCTCAGGATCGGCAATGAAATTCACCGACATCTTCATCCGCAAGCCGGTGCTGGCGATCGTCGTCAGCCTGTTCATCCTGCTGTTCGGCCTGCGCGCCTTCGGCGAATTGAACGTGCGCAAGTATCCGGAGATGCGCAACGCGGTGGTGACGGTGAGCACCACCTACTTCGGCGCCGACGCCAACCTGATCCAGGGCTTCATCACCACGCCGCTGGAAACCGCGATCGCCTCCGCCGAAGGCATCGACTACATGACGTCGAACAGCTCGGCGGGCATGAGCACGATCACCGCCTACATCCGGCTGGACAAGGATCCCAACGAGGCGCTGACCCAGATCTCGGCCAAGGTCAACAAGATGCGCGGCCAGCTGCCGCCGCAGTCGGAAGACCCGGTGATCGACCTGCAGCAGGGCGAAAGCATCGCCGCGATGTACATCGCGTTTTCCAGCGACACCCTCGACAACACCCAGATCACCGACTACCTGACCCGCGTGATCCAGCCGAAGCTGGTCGCGATCAACGGCATCCAGCGCGCCGAGATCCACGGCGCCGGCACCTTCGCCATGCGCATCTGGCTGAAGCCGGAAAAGATGGCGGCGCTCAAGGTCACCGCCGGCGACGTCAATCAGGCGTTGCAGTCGAACAACGTGCTCGCCGCGGTCGGTTCGACCAAGGGCCAGATGGTGGCGATCGACATGACCGCGCGCACCGACCTGCGCAGCGTCGAGGATTTCCGCAACATGGTGGTGCGCCAGCAGGATGGCGCGATCATCCGGCTTGGCGATGTCGCCGACGTCGTGCTGGGCTCGGAAAGCTATGGCAGCTCGGTCAGCGTCAACGGCAGCGATTCGGCCACCTTCATGGCGATCTACGTCGCCCCGGACGCCAACGCGCTGGACGTGATCAGGGACGTGCACCGGGTCTGGGACGGCGAAATCCTGCCGCAGCTGCCGCAGGGCTTGAACGCGGTGATCCCCTATGACAGCACCCAGGCGATCAACGACGCGATCAACGAGGTGATCCGCACGCTGATCGAAGCGCTTCTGATCGTGATCGTGGTGATCTACCTGTTCCTCGGCTCGCTGCGCAGCGTCCTGATTCCGGCGATCACCATCCCGCTGTCGCTGATCGGCGGCATGTTCCTGATGTTGCTGATGGGATTCACCATCAATCTGCTGACCTTGCTGTCGATGGTGCTTGCGATCGGCATCGTGGTGGACGACGCGATCATCGTGGTCGAGAACATCCATCGCCACATCGAGGAAGGCATGAAGCCGTTCGACGCCGCGATCCAGGGCGCCCGCGAGCTGGCCTGGCCGGTGGTGGCGATGACCACGACGTTGGTTGCCGTGTACCTGCCGATCGGCTTCCAGGGCGGCATGACCGGCATCCTGTTCACCGAATTCGCCTTCAGTCTCGCCGGCGCGGTGCTGCTGTCGGGCATCATCGCGCTCACCCTGACGCCGATGATGAGTTCGAAGATCCTGCGCCCGCACGCCGAGGGCCAGGGCGGCAAGTTCGAGGCCTGGCTGGATGCCCGTTTCGAGAAACTACACAACGGCTACGAGCGGCTTCTGCATGGCGCGCTCAAGACCCGGTCGGTGATCGCCGCGTTCGGCCTGATCGTGCTCACCAGCTGCGTGTTTCTGTACATGACGGCGCCCAAGGAGCCGGCGCCGATCGAGGACGAGGGCTTCATCTTCGGCGTCGCCAGCGCCGACCCGGTGGCCACCCTCGATTACGTCGAACGCTACACCACCGAAATGGCGCGGCTGGTCAGGGAGGTTCCGGAAGTCGACAACTTCTTCCTGTTCAACGGCGGCTTTGGCGGCGGCGGTGGCGGCGCCAGCCCGAGCGCGATGGCGGGCTTCTCGCTCAAGCCCTGGACCGAGCGCTCGCGCTCGACCAACCAGGTCCTGCAGCAGGAGCTGCAGCCTCGCTTCGACCGGATTGCCGGGCTGAAGATGTTCGCCCTGGTGCCGCCGTCGTTGCCCAGCGCCGGCGGCGGCGCCTCGGGCGGCGAGTTCGTCATCGGCGGCGTCGGCAACCTGGAGCAACTCTCCGAACTCGCCGACCGGATCCTGCAGCGGGCGATGGCGAGCAAGCGATTCATCTTCCTCGACAAGGACCTGAAGCTCGACAAACCGCAGATCGAAGTCAACGTCGATCGCGACAAGGCGGCCATGCTCGGCATCGACATGCGCACACTGGCCTCGGACATGGCGTCGATGCTGGCCGGCGGCTATACCAACCTGTTCTCGATGCAGAACCGTTCCTACCGCGTGATCCCGCAGGTGCAGCGGAGCAGTCGTCTCAACGCCAGCGACCTCGACAACTACTACACCCGCACCCGCGACGGCCGGCTGATTCCGCTGTCGACGATCATCACGCTGAAGGAGAGCACCCAGCCGCAATCGCTCAAGCGCTTCCAGCAGCTCAATGCGGTGTCGATCACCTTCGCCCCGCGCCCCGGCGTGAGCAAGGGCGAGGCGCTGGCCATCCTCGACCAGGCCGCGGCCGAGATCCTGCCGCAGGGCTACAGCGTGGACTACGCCGGCGAGTCGCGGCAGTTCAAACACGAAGGTTCGGCCATGCTGTTGACGATGGGTCTGGCGCTGGTGGTGATCTTCCTCGTCCTCTCGGCCCAGTTCGAGAGCTTCCGCGACGCGCTGATCATGCTGCTCACGGTGCCGATGGCCATCTGCGGGGCGCTGCTGGCCTTGAACGTGCTGGCGCTGCTGTCGCAGATCCTGATGGCGATGGGGATCGAGGCGTTCCCCGGCATGAGCGTCAACATCTATACCCAGGTGGGTCTGGTGACGCTGGTGGGCGTGATCTCCAAGCACGGCATCCTGATCGTGGAGTTCGCCAACAAGCTGCAGATCAACGAGGGCATGGGCAAGCTCGAAGCCATCGAAACCGCCGCCGGCATCCGCCTGCGCCCGATCCTGATGACTACCGCCGCATTGGTGTTCGCGATGATCCCGCTGCTGATGGCGAAAGGTCCTGGCGCGGCCTCGCGCTTCTCGATGGGCGTGGTGATCGCCTCCGGCATGACCATCGGCACGCTGTTCACCCTGTTCGTGCTGCCGGCGTTCTACATGTTCCTGGCCCGCGACCACGCGCACGACCGCGAGCGCGGCGCGCTGCCGCACGCGCAGGACGCCAACGGTGGCCACTCCGACACGGGGGTCGTGCCCGCCCACGACTGATTGCAGCGGGGCGCGTCTACACGTGCTCCGGAACGTGCAGGTGTGCGGCCAGCATCGCCGGATCCGCACCCGGCGCATGTGGCAGTACGCCCCAGCAGGGCGCCGGCAGGCGTTCCCGCAGCATCCCGAGGTTGTCCTCGACCCGTTCCATCGCCGGATCCACGTGCGAGGCGACCCAGCCGGCCAAGGGCAGGCCGTCGGCGACGATCGCGCGTGCGCTGAGCAGGGCGTGGTTGAGGCAACCCAGCCGCAATCCGACCACCAGCACCACCGGCAGATCCAATGCGCGCGCCAGGTCGGCCTGCATCAGATCGCGCGACAGCGGCGCAGCCCAGCCGCCGACGCCTTCGACCACCAGTGCGTCGGCCTGCGCCAGCAGCCGGTCGCGCGCCGCGAGGATGGGCGCCAGCGTGACTTGCGTGCCGGCATCTTGCGCCGCCAGTTCCGGCGCCAGCGGGTGTTCGAACGCGAATGGATTGATGTCGGCATAGGAGATGCCGGGTGTTCCGGCCGCCCGCAGCGCCAGCGCGTCCTCGTTCTTCCAGCTGCTTTCGATCCACGCGCAGCCGCTGGCCACCGGCTTCATCCCGGCCGCGCGCAGGCCGCGCCCACGCAGCACGTGCAGCAGCGCGCAACTGGCCAGGGTCTTGCCGATGCCGGTGTCGGTGCCGGTGACGTAGAACGCGATCACTGTCCTTTCTCTCTCCAGAATGCAAAGGCTCTCACCGCGCATTGCTACACTGCCGGCATGAGCTTCGTCTCCAGTCCGCTGACCGGCAGCAAGCCGGAACAATACGCGCAACTTGCGCAGCAGGCGCGCGCGCTGCTGCACGGCGAGCGCGATCGCATCGCCAACGCTGCCAACCTGTCGGCGCTGGTCTATCACGCGCTGCCGGACCTGAACTGGGCCGGCTTCTATTTCTTTGACGGCACCGAGCTGGTGGTCGGCCCGTTCCAGGGCTTGCCGGCCTGCGTCCGGATCCCGCTCGACAAGGGCGTGTGCGGCGCGGCGGCGCGCAGCCGGCAGACGCAGCGGGTCGAGGACGTGAACGCCTTCCACGGGCACGTCGCCTGCGATTCGGCCAGCCGCTCGGAATTGGTGGTGCCGCTGTACGACGGCGAAGCGCTGATCGGTGTGTTCGATCTCGACAGCCCGAAGCTGGCGCGATTCGACGCCGACGACCAGCGCGGTCTGGAGGCCGTCGCCGCCTGTTTCATGGAGGCCTTGCGATGAGCGGGAAGCTCCGCAACATCGGCCCGAAGTCGGCGGCCTGGCTGCGCCAGGTCGGCCTGCGCAGCCGCGAGGATCTGGCTGCGATCGGATCCGCCGCCGCTTACGTCAAGGTGCGCCGCGCCGGTTTCAGGCCCAGCTTGAACCTGCTGTATTCGCTCGAAGGCGCGTTGCTCGACTGCCACTGGCAGGACGTGCCGGAAGCGCGTCGCCAGGAACTGGCCGGCATCGTCGAAGCGGGCCTGGCGGCGTTGCCGCCTCCGCGCGGCCGTCCGGCTGCCGCGCCGGTGCAGACCATCCACCATGAAGATTCCGTGCCGCCAGAGCCGGATCTGTTCGACAATGAGCGCGGGGGCGATCAGGAATCCTGATCCGGGCTTGCCGCGAATCGGCTGCGCCTTCCGCGCAAATCCGATAGACTGACGTCGCTTCTGGTGATCCTTCGGCGATAGCCCGCCGCTGGATTGAAACGGGAAGCCGGTGACGGTGCGCCTTGCGCGCATCCATTCCGGCGCTGCCCCCGCAACGGTAAGCGCGACAAGCTCGACAACGGCCACTGTGCTTGCATGGGAAGGCGTCGAGTGGGGACACGGCTCGTGTCCCGCGCGCAAGCCCGGAGACCGGCCCGAAGCGTGTCTGGTTGCGATGCGGCGGGCATCGCGCGAGTCCGCGCACGCGCCTGCCTGCGCCGATCCGTGAATCCGTCGTCTTGCAGCCGTCCTTCCACGCAAGGGCGCGCGGGCGTGCGCGCCGGAGTCTCCCCATGTCACATCACAAGTCCCCCCTGCGCGGCGCCCTGCTGGCCGCCGCCATTGCCACTCCCGCCGTCGCCGCTGCGCAGTCGGACGACGCCAAGCCGCTGGACAGCGTGGTCGTCACCGCCACCCGAACTGCCACCACGGTTGATGCGTCACTGGCCGCCGTCGAAGTCATCGACCGCAGCCAGATCGAAGCCAGCGGCGCGCTGTCGCTGCCCGATCTGCTGCGCGGCCGTGCCGGCATCAGCATCATCAACCAGGGCGGCATGGGCAAGCTGTCCACCCTGTTCCTGCGCGGCACCGAATCCGACCACACGCTGTTCCTGGTCGACGGCGTTCGCATCGGTTCGCCGACCTCGGGACTGGCCGCGCTGCAGGACATCCCGCTGGACCAGATCGAGCGCATCGAGATCGTGCGCGGCCCGCGCTCGTCGCTGTACGGCGCCGATGCGATCGGCGGCGTGATCCAGATCTTCACCCGACGCGCCACCGGTAGCGGCACCTCCGGCCACGTCCGCCTTGCGGCCGGCAGCCACGGACGCGCCGAAGCCTCGGCCGGCGTCGACCTGCGCGGCGCGCGCGGCGGCATCGGCGTCGACATCGCCCATCAGGAAACCCGCGGCATCAACGCCTGCTCGGGCTACATGGACCCGCTGACCTTTGCCGGCGCCGGCTGCTTCATCATCCCCGGCACCCACCTCGACCGCGACGGCTACCGCAACGACAGCGCCACCGTGCGCGCGGACTATTCGCCCAATGATGCCTGGCGCTTCGACGCCCGGCTGTTCCGGGCCACCGGGCACAACGATTACGACGGCGACTACAGCGACAACTCCGACATCGCGCAGGAAGTCGTCGGCGGCAGCGTGCGCTGGACGCCCTCGGCGCGCACGCAGCTGAAGCTGACCGTCGGCCGCAACATCGACGATTCCAGCAACTACATCGGCACCGTGTTCAGCAACCGCTTCCGCACCACCCGCGACAGCGCCAGCCTGCAGGGCGACTTCACCGTCGCCACCGGACACGTGCTGACCGCAGGCCTCGACTGGCTGCACGACCGCGCCAACGTGGTCGATCCGTGGTCGCCGTTCACCGCTACGCGCAGCAATCGTGCCGGCTTCCTGCAGTACCAGGGGAACTTCGGCGTGCAGGATCTGCAGCTGGCGCTGCGCCACGACAACAACGGCCAGTTCGGCGGCAAGACTACCGGCGGTATCGCCTGGGGCCTGGACTTCGCCGATGGCTGGCGGCTGACTGCCAGCTACGGCACCGCGTTCAAGGCGCCGAGCTTCAATGAGCTCTATTACCCCGGCTTCAGCAACCCGCTGCTGCACCCGGAAGCCTCGCGCAGCGGCGAGCTGTCGCTGGCCTACGGCGGAACCGGCTGGAAAGTGCAGGCCAACGCCTATGACACCCGCGTCCGCGACCTCATCGCGTGGGACGCGGCGCTGGGCGCGCCGGGCAACGTCGAATCGGCGCGCATCCGCGGCCTGGAGCTGACCGCCAACGCCCGCCTTGGCCAGTGGACCGTGAACGGCCAGATCGGCTGGCTCGACGCGCGCAACCGCAGTGCCGGTTTCATGCACGGTTTGCGCCTGGCGCGCCGCCCCCAGCACAGCGCCCGTCTGGACCTCGACCGCGACATCGGTGACTGGAGCGTGGGCTTGACCGCGATCGGCGAAGGCGCGCGCTGGGACGACGTCACCAATACCCTGCGCGTGGGCGGCTACGGCACCCTCGACGCCCGCGTCGGCTGGCGCTTTGCGCACGGCTGGACGCTGCAGGCCAACGTCAACAACCTGTTCGACAGGCGCTACGAAACCAGCGCCTGGTACAACCAGCCGGGTCGCGAGTTCCTCGTTTCGCTGCGTTGGCAGCCCCAATGAGGGCGTGTCGATGGAATGGCGTCCAACCGCACGCCGGACGGGGCAACGTCGTATAATTCGCGGCTTGCCTTGAATCAGGGGAATCCACCATGGGACGTGGACCTTCCATCGAAGCCAGAAAGAATGCGCAGGACGCGCAGCGCGGCAAAATCTTCACCAAGGTGATCCGCGAGATCTCGGTCGCCGCCCGCGCCGGCGGCGGCGATCCGCACGGCAACCCGCGGCTGCGCGCGGCGATCGACAAGGGCTTGTCGGCCAACATGACCAAGGACGTCATCGAGCGCGCGATCAAGAAGGCGACCGGTGAGCTGGAAGGCGTCACCTACGAGGAAATCCGCTATGAGGGCTATGCGCCGGGCGGCGTCGCGGTCATCGTCGATTGCCTGACCGACAACCGGGTGCGCACCGTGGCCGACGTGCGCCACGCCTTCGGCAAGTTCGGTGGCAACCTCGGCACCGAAGGCTCGGTGGCCTTCATGTTCCACAAGGTCGGCGTGCTCAGCTACGGCGCCGGCGCGGACGAGGAAAAGATCACCGAGGCCGCGATCGAAGCCGGGGCCGACGATATCGTCGTCTATCCGGAAGACGGGGCGATCGACGTGCTCACCGCGCCGGAAGCGTTCGCGGACGTCAAGGCGGCCATGGAAGCGGCTGGGCTGGCGCCGGGCTTCGCCGAGGTGACGATGCGCGCCGACAACGATTCCGCGGTGGAGGGGGAGACCGCCGAGCAGGTGCAGAAACTCCTGCACTGGCTGAACGAACTGGACGACGTCCAGGACGTCTATTCCAACGCCACCGGCCTCGGCTGAACGCCGAGCCGTCGCGTTGGCGGATGCCATGCCTGCGGACACGCCAAGTCTGGATCGCGCCGCGCCCGGTATCACCCGGGTGCTCGGCATCGACCCCGGCTCCCAGCGTACCGGGGTCGGGATCATCGACGTGTCCGCCGATGGCAGGCTCGGTCACGTCCACCACCAGCCGATCGTCCTGATGGACGAGGAATCCTTCCCGCTTCGGCTGCGCAAGCTGCTGGACGGCCTGTGGGAGCTGATCGCGCAGTACCGGCCGGATGAGGTGGCGGTGGAACAGGTGTTCCTGTCGAACAATGCGATGAGCGCGCTCAAGCTCGGGCAGGCTCGCGGCGCCGCGATTGCCGCCTGCGTGGCGCGCGATCTGCCGGTCAGCGAATACGCGGCCAAGGAAATCAAGCTGGGCATCGTCGGCAGCGGCGGCGCCGACAAGAAACAGGTGCAGCACATGGTCGGCGCGATGCTGGACCTGCAGGGCAAGCTGCAGGCGGATGCGGCCGATGCGCTGGCGGTGGCGATCACCCACGCGCATGTGCGCGCCAGTGCCGACCGCCTGGGCGTGGCCGCGCGCGCGGCGTGGGGACGCAAGGGCAGGGGACGGCGATGATCGGACGACTGAAGGGCATCCTCATCCACAAGGCGCCGCCGCAGCTGGTGGTCGACGTCCACGGCGTCGGCTACGAACTGCAGGCGCCGATGAGTACCTTCTACGACCTGCCCGAAGTGGGCCGCGAGGTCTTCCTGTTCACCCACTATGCGCAGAAGGAAGACAGCGTCGCGCTGTACGGATTCCTGACCGAACCCGAGCGGCAGCTGTTCCGCGATCTGCAGAAGGTGTCCGGCGTCGGCGCGAAAATCGCGCTGGCGGTGCTGTCCGGCGTGGCGGTGGACGCGTTTGCGCGGCTGGTTCAAACCGGCGACGTGGCGGCGCTGACCCGGGTTCCCGGGATCGGCAAGAAGACCGCCGAACGCATGGTGGTGGAACTGCGCGACCGCGCCTCCGAACTTGGGCGGGCGTCGGTGCCGGGTGCGGCCGGCCTTCCGGGCGATCCATTGTCCGAAGCGATCACCGGTTTGCAGGCTCTGGGTTACAAGCCGTCCGAGGCCGAGCACATGGCCAGGAAGGCGGCGACCGAAGGCGACGATGCGCCGGCCATCATCCGCAAGGCGCTGCAGGCGGCGCTGCGCTGACGGAGGCCGCATGTCCGAACTCCCCCCAGTGATGCGCGAGGCAGACCAGGGCCGCAGGGCCGCGGGGCTGGCGCTGGTGGTGGGCGCCATCGGCGTGGTGTTCGGCGACATCGGCACCAGCCCGCTGTACACGCTGAAGGAAGCCTTCACGCCGCACTACGGCCTCGGCAACGACCACGACACCGTGCTCGGGCTGCTGTCGCTGGTGTTCTGGGCGCTGAACATCGTTGTCACGCTCAAGTACGTGACCATCATCATGCGCGCCGACAACGATGGCGAAGGCGGCATCATGGCCCTCATGGCCCTGGCTCAGCGGACGCTGCGCAAGGGCTCGCGAACCGCCTACATCGTCGGCATCCTGGGAATCTTCGGCGCGTCGCTGTTCTTCGGCGACGGCGTGATCACTCCGGCGATCACGGTCATGGGCGCGGTCGAGGGCCTGGAGGTTGCGGCGCCGGGGTTGGAGCATTTCATCGTCCCGATCACCCTCGTGGTGCTGGCCATCCTGTTCGCGGCGCAGCGCTATGGCACGGCGCGGGTCGGCAAGGTGTTCGGACCGGTGATGTCGCTGTGGTTCGTGTCGCTGGCCGCGATCGGCGTCTGGAACGTGATCGCCATGCCGGAGGTGCTGCACGCACTCAATCCGTGGTGGGCCATGCGCTTTTTCCTCGAGCACGGCGAACACGGCATTTTCATCTTCGGCGCGGTGGTGCTGGCGGTGACCGGCGGCGAGGCCTTGTATGCGGACATGGGGCATTTCGGCGCACCACCGATCCGCCGCGCGTGGTATTTCTTCGTGCTTCCCTGCCTGGTGCTGAACTACCTCGGGCAGGGTGCGGTTGTGCTGCGCAATCCGGCGGCGGCGGCGAATCCGTTCTTCGAGGCGGTGCCGGACTGGGCGCTGTACCCGATGATCCTGCTGGCCACGATGGCGGCGGTGATCGCCAGCCAGTCGGTCATCACCGGCGCCTTCTCGGTGTCGCGGCAGGCGATGCAGCTGGGCTACATCCCGCGCATGCGGATCAAGCACACCTCGCACGACACCATCGGCCAGATCTACATTCCGGGCATCAACTGGGGTCTGGCGGTGCTGGTGTTCGCGCTGGTGCTGGCGTTCCGCAGCTCAACCAATCTCGCCGCGGCGTACGGCATTTCGGTGTCCGGCACCATGCTGATCGACACCCTGTTGCTGGCGCTGGTGGCGCGCATGCTGTGGCCGCGTGCGCGGTACTGGATCTTCGCGTTGTGCGCGGCGTTCTTCGCGCTGGACGTGAGCTTCATCATCGCCAACGGCGCCAAGCTGCTGCAGGGCGCCTGGTTCCCGGTGCTGCTGGGCATCGTCCTGTTCATGATGATGCGCACCTGGCGCCGCGGTCGCGCCCTTCTGCAGGAAGAAATCAACAAGGATGGCATCCAGCTGTCCACCTTCCTGCCCGGACTGATGCTGGCGCCGCCGGTGCGGGTGCCGGGTACCGCCGTGTTCCTGACCGCGGGCACCGGCGTGGTCCCACCGGCCCTGCTCCACAACCTCAAGCACAACAAGGTGCTGCACGAGTGCAACGTGCTGCTGACCGTGGAAACCCTGAACGTGCCCTACGCACCGGCGGGAAAGCGGTTGCAGATCGATTCGATCAGCGGCAAGGATTTCTACCGTGCGATCGTGCGCTACGGGTTCATGGAAACGCCGGACGTCCCGGTGGCGCTGATGGGCAGCTGCGACCAGTGCGACCTGATCTTCAATCCGATGGACACCACGTTCTTCGTCAGCCGCGAAAACGTGGTCTCCGGACGTCGGCCCGGGATGCCGGTCTGGCGCGACCGGCTGTTCGCGTTCATGCATCGCAACGCGGCGCCGGCCACCAACTTCTTCCGGATCCCCGGCAACCGGCTGGTCGAACTGGGCGCGCAGGTCGAGATCTGAGCGTCCGCATAGACGCGCCGCCGCGATGCCGGCAAAAGCGGCGATAATCCACCCATGGCCGACCCCCGCCTCATCGACCCCGACGCCAGCCGCGATGATGCTGCCGTGGAAGCCGGCATCCGCCCGCGCACGCTGGACGAATACCTCGGCCAGCAGCCGGTGCGCGAACAGATGCGGATCTACGTCGAGGCGGCCAAGGGGCGCGGCGAGGCGCTCGACCATGTGCTGATCTTCGGGCCGCCCGGCCTCGGCAAGACCACGCTGTCGCACGTCATCGCCAACGAACTGGGCGTGAACCTGCGCGTGACGTCCGGACCGGTGATCGAGAAGGCCGGCGATCTGGCCGCGCTGCTGACCAACCTGCAGCCGTTCGACGTGCTGTTCATCGACGAGATCCACCGCCTCTCGCCGCTGGTCGAGGAAATCCTCTATCCGGCGATGGAGGATTTCCAGATCGACATCATGATCGGCGAAGGACCGGCGGCGCGCTCGATCAAGCTCGACCTGCCGCCGTTCACCCTGATCGGCGCGACCACCCGCGCCGGCCTGCTCACCGCGCCGCTGCGCGACCGCTTCGGCATCGTGCAGCGGCTGGAATTCTATTCGCCCGACGAGCTGACCCGGATCGTGCGGCGCTCCGCGCAGATCCTGGCGATCGCCTGCGATGACGATGGCGCAATCGAGGTGGCGCGGCGCTCGCGCGGCACGCCGCGGATCGCCAACCGCCTGCTGCGGCGGGTGCGCGACTACGCCCAGGTCAAGGGGCGCGGTGCGATCGATGCCAGCGCCGCGCGCGCGGCGATGGACATGCTGAAGGTCGATCCGGAAGGCTTCGATGAACTCGACCGGCGCATGCTGGGCATCATCATCGATGCCTTCGACGGCGGCCCGGTGGGCGTGGAGTCGCTGGCGGCGGCGCTGTCGGAAGAGCGCGGCACGCTGGAGGACGTGATCGAGCCCTACCTGATCCAGCAGGGCTTCCTGGTGCGCACCGCGCGCGGCCGGATGGCGACGCCCAAGGCCTATCGGCACCTGGGCTTCAAGGAAAGGGGGTCAGAGTGAGTTATCCGAGGAGACGTCCGGCATGAAGGGAAATCCTGGGCGGATAACTCACTCTGACCCCCTTTCCTTCCTCTGGCCCGTCCGCGTCTATTGGGAAGACACCGACGCCGGCGGGGTGGTCTATCACGCCCAGTACCTGGCGTTCATGGAGCGCGCCCGCAGCGAGTGGCTGCGCGCGCTGGGCTTCGATCAGACCTTGCTGCGCGAGCGCGACGATCGGGTATTCGTCGTGCGCGCGATGGATCTGGATTTCCGCGCACCGGCGCGGCTGGACGATCAGCTTTCGGTCAGCGTGGCTCTGCTTGAATGTCGCGGCGCCAGTTTCACGCTGGCGCAGCGGATCGAACGCGGCGATGCGGTGCTGGTCGAAGCCAGGGTCAGGATCGCCGCGGTGCGTGCGTCGGATTTTCGTCCCTGTCCCATTGTGGATTCCCTGCTGGAGCGACTGCGGTCGCCGATGGAGCCGTCTTGATGTTTGCGCTGAACCTGCTGCAATCCGTTCCGGAGGCGCTGCCGGATGCAGCGCCGGTCGATGCCACGACGCTGACCGACGGCGCCGCCGTCGCGGCCACCGCGCATGGCGACAAGGGCCTGGACATCCTCGGGCTGGTGCTGCACGCCAGCCTGCCGGTGCAGTTCGTGCTGCTGCTTCTGCTGCTGGCGTCGATCGCCTCGTGGGTCATCATCCTGAGCAAGAAGCGGCTGCTGGACCGGGCCGAGCGCGAAGCCGAGCAGTTCGAAGGCGCGTTCTGGTCGGGTACCGAGCTGTCGAAACTGTACGCGGCCTCCACCGAGCGCCATCGCGACATCGAAGGCCTGGAAGCGATCTTCGAAAGCGGCATGCGCGAATTCAATCGGGTCGGCCAGCGCCGCGGGGTGGATCCGCGGATGCAGGTGGAAGGCGCCCAGCGCGGCATGCGGGCGACTGCCTCGCGCGAACTCGACGGACTGGAACGCAACCTCGAATTCCTCGCCAACGTCGGTTCGATCAGCCCCTACGTCGGCCTGTTCGGCACCGTGTGGGGGATCATGATCGCCTTCCAGGGGCTGGCGAACATGCACGACGCCACCATCGCCTCGGTTGCGCCCGGCATCTCCGAGGCGCTGGTCGCCACCGCGATGGGTCTGTTCGCGGCGATCCCGGCGGTGTGGGCCTACAACCGCTTCGCCACCCGCGCTGACCGCATGGCGGTGCGCTTCGAGGCGTTCAGCGAGGAGTTCGCCTCGATCCTGCAACGTCAGGCCAACGCGGGCGGCTGAGGTGGCCATGGCCAGCAGAACCGGGCGTCGCGCGCGCAAGCGCAGGCTGCAGTCCGACATCAACGTCGTGCCCTATATCGACGTGATGCTGGTGCTGCTCATCATCTTCATGGTGACGGCGCCGTTGCTCAACGTCGGCGTCGACGTGAACCTGCCGCAGGCCGAAGCGCACGCGCTGGATCAGGCGAAGAAGCAGCCGGTGGTGGTCAGCGTGGGCAAGGACGGCGCGCTGGCGCTTACCTACGAAGGCGTCGAGCGTCCGCAGGCGGTCGATGAAGCCGAACTCGTGGCCAGGGTGAAGGCGTTCGTAGCGGCCGACCCGAACGTGCCGGTGTACGTGGCCGGAGACCGCGAGGTCAGCTACCAGACGGTGTTCGCGGTACTGTCGCTGCTTCAGCAGCAGGCCAACGTGCCGCGTGCCGGGTTGATGGGCGCACCGAAGACGCCGGAACCGGCGCGGAAATGACGCTGCGGCGATGAAGCAGACGCGCGCCGACAACAGCATCGCTGTCGCGCAGGCGCTGGGCCTGCACGTGGTGCTGTTCCTGCTGGTGTTCGTCGGCCTGCGCTGGTCCAGCATAATCCCGCCCGAAGCGGCGCGGGGCGAGCCGATCGAGGCCGAGCTGATCGACGCTTCCGAACTCAGCGCCTCGATGCAGCGCGCGCTGCGGCGGGCGCCGACGGAGCTGCAGGCTCCGCAGCCCGATCCCATGCCCAAGCCTCTGCCGGAGCCGGTGCCGGAGGAAATGCCGGCGCCGCCAAAGCCGCGCGAGCTGCCGCCGCCGGTGCCCGATCCGGCCCCGGTCGAACAGCCGCGCGTACAGCGCGACGCCGCGATGCCGCCGGTGCCCGAGGTCAAGCGCGAGCAGGAAGAACGCCGCCGCCAGCCGCCGCAGGCCGAACTGGATGCGCAGCGGGAAAGCGAGATGGAGCGCCAGCGCCAGCGGCAGATCGCCGATCTGCGCCGCCTGCGCGAGCAGGCGGCCCGCCAGCGCAGCATGGCCGAACAGCGCGCCCAGCAGTTGGCCGACGCCCGCGCCGGGGTATCGAACAATCCTCCCGCGCGCAGCCCACCTTC
>NZ_JAMQHN010000122.1 GCF_025993755.1 Thermomonas sp.
ATGCCCGCGCGCCGCCAATGCCGACCTGGATCCGGCGCGGCGTGGTTTCCGGGCGCTTGGGAATGCTGATCTCCAGCACGCCATTGCGGCCTTCGGCGGTGATGCCTTCGGCATCGGCGCTGTCGGGCAGCGCGAAACGGCGGTGGAAGACGCCGTAGCGGCGCTCGATCCGGCTGTAATGCTCGCCGCCGTCGTCGAATTCGCTCTTGCGTTCGCCCTTGATCGACAGGATGCCCTTGTCCATCAGGATCTCGACTTCGGCCGGATCCACGCCCGGCAGATCGGCCTGGATGACGAAACGGCCGTCCTCCTCGCGGATGTCGACGCGCGGAGTCCACTGGCTGGTGACGACCGAGGAGCCATCGCCCAGGTCGCCGAACTGGAAGAATCGATCGAAGAACTGTCGCAGGTCGTCCTGCTGCAGCTGCTGCCCGTCGCGCTGTTCGTTGCGCGCGAAACGCGGTCCGTGTGCATGCCTCATCGGGTTCATGGCGCTCTCCTGTGTTCGTGGCCGCATTGCCACCTGCCTGCGATATGGGATCATGCAGACGCCACGCAAGGCGTCGTTTTGCCGCACACGCGCCTCCATTCAATTATCTTTCAGGATTCCAGGAGCGTTCCCATGCCCATCCAGATCGGTGACCGCATTCCGGAAGCGGTCCTGCAATTCATCGACGACGGCGTACGCAAGATCAACAGCGCCGATCTGTTCGCACACCGACGCGTGGTTCTTTTCGCTGTCCCGGGCGCGTTCACGCCAACCTGCTCCGAACGGCACCTGCCGGGCTATGTCGAGCGCTTCGATAGCTTCAAGCAGCGCGGCATCGAGGTGGTTTGCATGGCGGTCAACGACGCTTTCGTGATGCAGGCCTGGGGCAAGAGCCAGAACGTCCCCTCCGGCCTGCGCCTGCTGTCCGACGGCAATGCCGATTTCACCCGTGCGCTGGGCATGGAGTTCGACGGCAGCGGCTTTGGCATGGGCATCCGCAGCAAGCGGTTCGCGCTGTACGCCGACGACGGTATCGTGCGTGCACTATGGGTCGAGGCGCCTGGCGAGCTGCGGGTATCAGCGGCCGACGCCGTGCTCGCCGCGCTGCCCGTCTGAAGGCGTGTCCACCGCAGGCGAACAGGATTCGCAGGGCTGCGGTTCGAGGATTGCGAAACGCAGACTGTCCCAGGCGCCGCTGTCGGCGAGCGCGGTCAGTTCATGGCGTCCGGGTTCGGTGAACTCGCGAACGAACGGGCTTCCACCGTTGCTCTGCGCGATCCAGCGACCGTCCAGCAGCCACTGCACCGAGCCCGCAGTACCCAACGCCCGCAGCGTGACGCGTACACCGGTGCGTCCCGGCGCCGGCGCCAGCACGGTGTCGGCATTGATGCCCTGGATGCGCAGGGTTTCCAGCGCGGCGCGGCCGTCGTCCACGCAGTCCTTCGCCAGCGGCGGCAGGCTGGACTGCGCGCGCCAGTCCGCCGGCAGCCACGGCCCGAGCAGCGCCGGCCAGCGCGCGATCTCCCGGCTCTGCGCGACATGCGGCGCGCTGCACTCCGCCGACAGCCGCTGACCGCTGCCAGCATCGACTTCGAAGCGCTCGATGCCGGTGGCCCAGCGCCTCGCATCGCGCTCGGGGAAGGTTGGCGGGATCACGCCGTCCAGCGTCCACGCCTTCAGCCGTTTGCGGCACAGCGACGGCGGCTGCGCGTCGGCGGCAATCCCCAGCGGCCAGCAGATTTCGACTTCTTCCACGCCGGCCGGGGGTGGCGGCTCTCGCAGGTCTCCGGCGCCGTGCGGCAGGCTGTCCACCACTTCGAACAGCAGCGGCAGCGCCGTCACGGCGCCGTACTGCCCCGGCAGCGACGTGCCGTCCGGGCGGCCAACCCACGCGCCCACCGTGTAGCGCGGCGTGGTGCCCAGCGCCCAGGCGTCGCGAAAGCCGTAGCTGGTGCCTGTTTTCCAGGCCACGCGCGCGCGCCGGCCGCGCTCGAACATGCCTTCGGGTTCGCCGGGGCGGGCGCCGCCCGTGAGGATTTCGCGAACGATCCATGCGGAACCCGGCGACAGGATGCGCCGCTCGATTTTCGGCGCATCCGGCGTGAGGCGCACGCGCCCGGCGATGCCGTCGCGCTGGAACGCGGCGAAAGCGCCGACCAGATCCTCCAGCTTCGCTCCGGTGCCGCCGAGGATCAGGCTCAGGTTGGGCTGCGCACCGAGCGGAAACTGCAGCGCAACGCCAGCATGTTCGAGTCTTGCGGCAAAGCGCGCCGGGCCGATCCGGTCCAGCAGGTCCACCGCCGGAACGTTGAGCGACAGCCGCAATGCCTCGGCGGCGCCCACAGGCCCGCGGAAACTGGTGTCGAAATTGCTCGGGCGATAGCCGCCGAAGGACTGTGGCGCATCGACCAGCAGGCTTTCGGAATGAATCAGGCCGTCATCCAGCGCCATGCCGTACAGGAACGGCTTGAGGGTCGATCCGGGCGAGCGCAGCGCCCGCACCATGTCCACGTCGCCCAGCCGCTGGCGATCGCCGAAGGCGACCGAACCGACGTAGGCGCGTGCTTCCAGCGTGGCGTTGTCGACCACCAGCAGCGCCGCCGAGGTACGCGGCGGCAGGCTCGAAAAATAGGCGCTCACGCGATCTTCCAGCGCGCGCTGCAGGCCGGGATCGAGGGTCGTCACGATCCGGCGTGCCTGCGGCGACTGCGCATGCAGGCGCTGCGCCAGCAGAGCCGCATCCATCGGGTTGCGCAGCTGCCGCGCCACCACGGTTTCGACCCGCGCATCGGCCACCTGCGCCGGCGTCCAGATGTGCAGGCTGGCCATCCGCGCCAGCAGCTTGTCGCGCGCGGCCTGTGCCGCCTCCGGATTGCGGTCGGGCCGCAGCCGGCTGGGCGACTGCGGCAGCACCGCCAGCAGCGCGGCCTCGGCGTGCGAGAGCTGACGGGCCGGTTTGCCGAGATACGCCCAACTGGCCGCCTCGACGCCTTCGATGGTGCCGCCGAACGGTGCGCGTTCCAGATAGATCGTCAGGATCTCGCGCTTGGACAGGTGCGCTTCCAGTTGCAGCGCACGCAGGATCTGGCGCAATTTTCCGGAGGCGCTGCGGGTGCCGGAACCGTGCAGCTTGGGATCGACGATGCGGGCCACCTGCATGGTCAGGGTCGAGCCGCCGGAGACGATCCGCCGGCTGGTCACCAACTGCACTGCGGCGCGCGCCATCGCCACCGGATTGACGCCGGGGTGGTGCCAGTACCAGCGGTCCTCGTAGCCCAGCAGCGCCTCCAGGTAGAGCGGCGAGACCTGCTCCGGCGAGGCCGGATAACGCCACACCCCATGGGCATCGGCGAAGGCGCGCAGCGGGGTGCCGTCGCGCGCCACCACCACCGTCGAAAGATCGCGCCTGCCGGGCAGCGGCAGTGGAAACGCCAAGTCCAGCGCCAACAGCAGCGCCAGCGCGGCGGCCAGGCCCCAGCGCAGCCACGGCAGCAGCGCCCGCCAACGGCGCCGGCGCGTCGAGGACGCACCCGCCGCCTCGGCTTCCGGCGCCCGCGTTGGCTGCGATCCCTTCTCCGGCTCCGACGTCATTCGTCTCCGCGTTCCGGGCACGCGCCGGAAGCCAACGCGCGCCGCAGCGTTCCGGCGGCGTTGCGCTTCCCGGCCCGCGCGACCGGAGACATCACGGCTCCACCACCGTCAGCGTCGCTGGCACGGCGCGCCCCACCCCGCGCAGCTGCGGCCGGTACATGTCCTCGATCATCGGCGGCGGCACGGTGTAGGTACCCGGCGTGACGGCGCGCACGAGGTAATAGACGTGCGATGTCGAGCCGGAACTCAGGCGCAGCGCAGCCACGTAGCGGTCGTCGCGGAACTCTTCGTGGACCTGGTCGGACTCGCTCGAACGATCCTCCATGCTGACGCCGTCGATCGTCACGTCGGCCCAGCGCGCGCTGTCGCCGAGATTCATGTTCTCGAGCTCCAGTCCGGCTGGCAGCAGGTCGGTGAGCAGCGCATTGCTGGTGCTCTGGTCGGAGCGGATCGTCAGTCGCACGATCAGGCTGTCGCCTTCCTTGAGCGGACCCGGAGTCCACGGCTTGCCGTCGAGGGTGAACAGCGCGCGTTCGATCTTGATCACGCTGGCATCGGGCGCGGGCGCGCTGCGCGGCACGCCGACGACGTCGAGGCTGGCGAAGAACGGCGGCTGGCCTTGCGGCAGGAAGCGCAGGCCGCCGGCAAGTTCAGCGTAATCGAAGTCGCGGGCGAAGCTGCGCGCCGCCGCGATCGTCTCGTTCGTTCCGCGATGGACAAGCGTGCCCGAGACATCGCGCGTCTGTGCGGCCAGCAGCGCCTTGCCCAGCCGCGCCAGGGCGATCTGCTCCTGGGTGCTCAGCCAGAACCATGACGTCTGGCGACGCGCATCCAGTTCACGCCCGAGATCGATCACCCGCGCGTCGTACGCCGCCTTCGGATAACCGCGTTCGTGGGTGAGCGCGATCATCAGCGCCAGGTCGCGCAGCGGGCTGCCGTAGTCGCCCAGCCAGCCGACCCGGTCGCCCTTGAACGCGAAGCCTGCGGCAATCGCCTTGTCGCCGCGGCCACGGTCGCCCTGCAGCGACAGCGCCAGCCCCAGGTGCACCAGCGGCAGTCCCTTGAGCGCCTTGCCGCGGTCGTTGTCGTAGAGCGCGCGCAGCGTGCCCAGCGGCGCGCGATTGACGCGCGCCAGCACGTAGCCGGCATAGGCCTTGTAGGCGAACTTGAGGTATTCGCGGTTGTCGCGGCCGTAGAACTCGACGCCGTTGGTCAGCAGGTCCTCGCTGAGCCGCTGCAGCGCCTTTTGCAACACCGCATCGGGAATCGCGAAACCGGCTTCGCGGGCATCGAGCAGGAACTCGACGATGTAGGGCGTGAGCAGCGGATCGACGGAGTCGCTGTCGTTGCCGCCCCACATCGAGAAATGTCCGCTCGACACCTGCATCGCCGACAGCCGGCCAAACGCGCCGTCCATGCGCGCGCGACGTTGCGCCGCATCCAGGCCGGACACGCCGAACCCGCGCGCGGTCGCCGCATCGAGCTCCAGTGCGGCGTAGCCCTTGCTGGTGGTCTGCTCGGCGCAGCCGTAGGGATAGTCCAGCGCGCCCTTGAGCGCCGCGCCGAACGGGATCGGCGGCAACGCGCTGACCTGCATGCGCGCCCGCACCGAGCCGGGCAGCAAGCCTTCGGCGATGCCGGCATCCAGCGTGACGCCTTCGCCGGCGCGCAGCGCCAGCGTGCGCGAGCGCATCACCGCCGGCCAGGCGGGGCGCACCGGCAGGTCGTAGCGACGGTCCACCTTGAAGCCGTTGCCCTCGACCCGGACCCGCACCTGGGCGGTGCCGAAGCCTTCCTGCGCCGTCAGCGGGAAATTCAGCGTGGTCTTGGCCTGCGGTTCCAGCGTGGCGGTGCGGGTGCCGTTGCCGACCTGGGCCGGCCCGATGCCTTCGACATTGACGCTGAAGCTGCCCGGCTTGCCGGTGTAATTGCTCACGTCCAGCGTGACGGTGCCGCGATCGCCCGGCGCCATCGCGCGCGGCATGCTGGCCTCGGCCACGATCGGCGCACGCACCAGCACCTCGGTATCGCGGTTGCCGTATTGGCGATCCGAATACACCAGCGCCGAAACGCGCAGGGTGCCGTTGAAGTCCGGCGTGTGCAGGGTGACGCGCGCCACGCCCTTGGAGTCGAGTTGCACCGGCCCCGAGAACAGGTCCACGGTCTGCACCCGCGAAGTCGGCCGACGCGCCTGCGGCAGGGCCGCGAGCGCCATGTCGCCGCCGAAGCGCATCCGCGCCGTTCCGCCCTCGAAGCTTTCGATCACGCGGCTGTAGATGTCGTAGGCGTCCACCCCGAGCCGACGCTGGGCGAAGAAGTGCGCGTTCGCGTCCGGCACCGGATAGCGGGTGATGTTGAGGATGCCGACATCGACCGCGGACAGCGTCGCCCAAGCCTGCTTGCCCGCCAGTTTCGGCGCGGCGATGGTCACCTGCAGCGGCTCATCCGGGCGCATCTGCGATCGGGCGGTGAGCGCGACATCGACCCGGCGGTCGCCGCGATCCATCGGCACGAACACCTCGCCAACCGCACGGCTGGGCGTGATCTTGCTGGGCGCGCTGCCGCCGCGGAACACCAGCGCGGTGATGTAGACGTCGTGGCGCTCCCAGTCCTGCGTCACCGGGATTTCGACCACGGTGCCGGCTTTCACCTGCAGCGAGCGCACGAACAGCATGCGATCGGTTTCGACCATCACCAGCCCTTCCCCGGAATGCGGCGGGGTCAGCGTCACCTTGAGCGTCTCGCCGGCGCGGTAGGCGGTGCGGTCGAGCGACAGCTTGACCTTGTCCGGGCGCGCGTCGAGGCCGCGGTTGTCGTCATCCCAGCCCCAGCCGGCCTGGAACGGATAGCGCATGGTCAGCCTGGTCTCGGGGTCGTACACCTCGACCCGGTAGTCACCCCACTCCACCGGGAAATCGAAGCGGGTGGCGGTCTTCCCGGCATCCAGCGTGCGGGTTTCGACGTTCTCGAAGCGGCGGGTGAAGTCGTAGTTCCAGCCGTCATCACCGTGGGTCCAGTGGTAGTCGCGGCGCTCGCGCACCAGGGTCACCTTCAGTCCCTTGACCGGCATGGGCTGGCCGTTGCTGCCGTAACGCAGCAGTTCGAAGCCGGCGCGGGTATTGGCGCCGGAGCCGTCGGAATCGTCGAACAGCGGACGCACCCCGACCAGTGCATTGGCCGGCCACAGGGTGCGGGTGAGGCTGCGGTTGACGCTGCGGCCGCCGGTTTCGAACAGACTGCCGGCAACCACCACCTTGACCGGGGTGTTGCCCTTCACTTCCTCGGGCAAGTCGATGTCTTCCCGCAGCTCGCCCTGCGCGTCGAGCTTGGCGTCGATGGCGTCGCTGGGTTCCCGCGGCAAGGCCACGGTGGGATCGCCGAAGAACCAGCCCCGAAGGGATTCCAGCGGATGCTGGTCTACCACCACCGCCATCCTGGCCGTGAACCGGTTGCCGCTGGCCGGCGCGCCGTACAGGTAGGCGCCCTTGGCCACCAGCTTCAGCGGCTGGCCCGGGCGCAACACGGTTCCGGCGGCATCCAGATCGAGTTTCATGCGCTCGGGCAGGAATTCCTCGATCCGCAGCTGCATGCCCTGCACCGCCTCCTTGCTGGCGGGGTCGGTGCGGAACTCGACCAGCCAGCGCCCTGTCGGCGCCTCGGCCGGAATCGCGCGCTCGAAGCGGAAATAGCCGCCCGCCTGCGCCTCGATCCGCGATTCGACAAATGTCTTGCCATCGGGTTGCTTGAGCCGCACGAACAGCGGCTGCGGCTTTCCGTTCTTCGCCGCAGCCACCGGCTTGCCGTCGAAATCGCGCAGCAGGGCGGAAATCCTCACGGTCTCGCCGGGACGGTAGAGGTCGCGCCCGGACCAGGCGAACACGTCGAACCATGCCTGCGTCGGCCCGGCTACGGCAAATTCGGACAGGTCCAGCGCCGGCTGGTTGAAGCCCAGGATCGACATGTCCTTGCCGCGCCTGGCCACGATCACGTGGCCCGCGTCCAGGGTGTAGTTGAGCAGCGCATTGCCGTTGCCGTCGGTGGTGCCCTTGAAGATGGGTTCGCCGTTCGCATCGAGGATCTTCAGCTCGACGCCGCCGATTCCCGACCCATCGTGGAGCGAGGCGGTGTGCACGAACAGCTTGTCCTTGTAGGCACGCACATGCAGGCCGATGTCGCTGACGGTGAAAAAGGCGATGTCGTAATCGTCGCGGAAGCTGCCGGTCTTCTTCATGACCGCGAAATACAGGCCAGGCTGCTGCAGCTCCGGGATGTCCTGCACCGGCAGGTAGGTCAATGAACGCTCGTTGGGCTTGCCGCCGAGGACGAAGCGATTGACGTAGACCGGATCGGCCATCCGGGTGATCGGTAGGCGGCTGTCCGCATCGTCGGAGTCGTACCAGGACGGGTCGAGCTTCCAGCTGTCGGCCTTGCCGCCGCGCCGGTAGTTGGCGAGGAACTGCGGCAGCGAGGCATCTCGCACCCGCAGGAATTCGACATCGACCTCATCGACATTGACCGACACCACCGGCAGGCCGCGCGATTCGCGCGCCGGCAGCACGCTGCCCTGCGAGGCGAAGCCGACCGCCGGGTCGAGCTTGCCGGTATAGACCTTCAGTTCCCGATCGCTGCCGAGGGTGGAGCCGTCCGCCGCGGCCAGCGTGCCGGCGATGCGCAACGTGTAGGTCTTGTTCGCCTCGGCATAGGGAAAGCGCAGGCGCTTGCCGTCGTCGCTGAGCACCCAGCTGCTGTCTCCGTCGCCACCCTTGGCGTCGATCACCAGCAGCTTGTCGAAATCCTGGGTGCCGACCAGCGGACGGGAAAACTCGACCGTCACCGCCAGCCCGTCGGGGCGCTGCTCGGGATAGGCGCGCACGATGCCGAAGCCGCGAACCGTCTCGCGCTGGGCCTGGATCGCCTCGCCGCCGGCGGTCGGCAGCTGACCGCCGACGTTGCGCTTGCAGCCTGGCAGTCCGGTCAGCAGCGCCAATGCCAGCACGACCACGACAGCGGCGCCCAGCGCCCTCGTCCCTACACGCTTCATCGCAGCCCCGTCCTGTTGCAGCTCGTCATGAGTATAGGACGCGAAACGGCGCGGGAAACGGACGCACGACGGCGCGACCGGATGGCGAGGATTCAGATTCGACGCAATGGTCGCCCGCAACAGAACCCCTGGCGCTGCAGGCCAGGCCCGCCTTCACCTGCGACCATCCGGGTGCGGCAAGGCGGTTTGGCCAAGACCTCGCCTCAGCCCGCCGCTTCGCCGCCGTTGCCGTTCTCGCCGCTGTCCTCGTCCAACGTGGCATCCAGGCGTTCGATCGCCTGCAGTTTCTCGCCTTCGGACAGCCGCATCAGCGTGACGCCCTGGGTGTTGCGGCCGACCTGCGAGATGTCCGAAGCCGGGGTGCGCACCAGGGTGCCGCCGTCGGAAATCAGCAGCACGTCGTGGTGTTCGGAAAGCTGGATGGCGCCGACCAGCGCGCCGTTGCGGCCGTTGGTCTTCATCGCGATCACGCCCTGGGTGCCGCGGCCCTTCTTCGGGAACTCCTCCAGCACGGTGCGCTTGCCATAGCCGTTTTCGCTGGCGGTGAGGATGTCGCCCTCGCCGTGCAGCACCACCAGACTGACCACCTGTTCGCCCTCGGCCAGCTTCATGCCGCGCACGCCGGTGGCGGTGCGGCCCATCGGGCGCACGGTCTCGCCGGCGAAGCGCGCCGCCTTGCCGTTGCTGGCGAACAGCATGATGTCGCGGGTGCCATCGGACAGGTCGGCATTGACCAGCGCATCGCCCTCGGCGAGGTTGATCGCGATCTTGCCGCGCTGGAGCTGGTAGGCGTACTCGGTCAGCGGGGTCTTCTTCACCGTGCCGTTCCTGGTGGCGAAGAACACGAACTTGCCTTCCTCGTAATCGCGCACCGGCTGCACCGCCTGCACCTTCTCGCCCGCTTCCAGCGGGATCCAGTTGACGATCGGCCGCCCGAGCGCGTTCGGCCCGGCGTCGGGAATCTGGTGCACCGGCAGCCAAAACACCCGGCCGCTGCTGGTGAAGGTGAGCAGGGTGTCGTGGGTGTTGACCAGCCACAGCTGTTCGATGAAATCCTCGTCGCGGGTCGAGGCGGCGTTGCGCCCCTTGCCGCCGCGGCGCTGCGCGCGGTAGCTGGTCGCCGGCTGGCGCTTGACGTAGCCGGCGTGCGACAGCGTCACCACCACGTCTTCCGGCGCGATCAGGTCGAGGATGTCGAGGTCTTCCTCGGAGGCGCGGATCTCGCTGCGGCGCGGATCGCCGAACTCGTCCTTGAGCGCGCGCAGTTCGGTGCGGATCACGTCCAGCAGCACGCCGGCGTCTTCGAGGATGCGGATCAGCCCGGCGATGGTGTCGAGCAGCTGGCGGTATTCCTCGGTGAGCTTGTCCTGCTCCAGCCCGGTCAGGCGGTGCAGCCGCATTTCGAGGATCTGTTGCGCCTGCACGTCGGTGAGCTGGTAGCCGTCCGCCAGCAGCCCCACCCCGGCCGGCAGGTCCTCCGGCCGGCTCGCCGCGGCGCCGGCGGCGCCCAGCAGCGCGCCGACCAGCCCAGGCGACCAGCGCCGCGCCAGCATCCGTTCCTTGGCGACCTGCGGGTTTTCCGAGGTCTTGATCAGTTCGATCATCGAGTCGATGTTGGCCAGCGCGACGGTCAGGCCTTCCAGCACGTGGGCGCGGGCGCGCGCCTTGCGCAGTTCGAAGAGGGTGCGGCGAGTGACGACTTCGCGGCGGTGGCGCACGAAGGCTTCGAGGATCTGCTTGAGGTTGAGCAGCTTCGGACGGCCATCGACCAGCGCCACCATGTTGATGCCGAACACCGACTCCATCGGCGTCAGCGAATACAGGTTGTTGAGCACGACCTCGGCCGAGAAACCGCGCTTGATCTCGATGTAGATCCGCATGCCGTCCTTGTCGGACTCGTCGCGGCGCTCGCCGATCCCCTCGATCTTCTTGTCCTTGACCAGCTCGGCGATCTTCTCGATCAGCCGCGCCTTGTTCACCTGATAGGGTATCTCGGTGACGATGATGGCCTCGCGCCCGCTGTCGCTGACCTCGATCTCGGTTTTGGCGCGCATCCGCACCCTGCCGCGGCCGGTGCGGTAGGCGAGCTGGATGCCGGCGGTGCCGTTGATGATGCCGGCGGTCGGGAAATCCGGACCCGGCACGAACTGCATCAGGCTGTCGATGTCGATGTCCGGATCGTCGAGCAGCGCCAGCAGCGCATCGACCACCTCGCCGAGGTTGTGCGGCGGGATATTGGTCGCCATGCCCACGGCAATGCCGGCAGAACCATTGACCAGCAGGTTCGGCACCCGGGTCGGCATGACCGTGGGTTCCAGTTCCTTCTCGTCGTAGTTGGGCTGGAAATCGACCGTGTCCTTGTCGATGTCGGCCATCAGCTCGTGGCTGATGCGCGACATCCGCGCCTCGGTGTAGCGCATCGCCGCGGCGCTGTCGCCGTCCACCGATCCGAAGTTGCCCTGCCCGTCCACCAGCATGTAGCGCAGCGAGAACGGCTGCGCCATGCGCACCAGCGTGTCGTAGACCGCGCTGTCGCCATGCGGATGGAATTTGCCGATGACGTCGCCGACGATGCGCGCCGATTTGTAGTACGGCTTGTTGCTGTGCGCACCCAGCTCGTTCATCGCGTACAGCACGCGCCGGTGGACCGGCTTGAGGCCGTCGCGAACGTCGGGAAGCGCGCGCCCCACGATCACGCTCATGGCGTAATCGAGGTAGCTCCGCCGCATCTCGTCTTCGAGCTTGACCGGGATGATTTCCTGCGCGAGATCGCCCATCGTGCGTCCGTTTTCCTGTCGCTGGCCCACGCCCGGACGCGGACGGCGAAAAGGCTGTCCGCAAGCGGTTTACGCGGGGATTCCTGAGGCTATGAATTGTAGCATTTCCGCGGCTTTTCCGCAGCCTTCCGGGGGCCGGAAGGCCGGGTGTCCAAGCATCGGATCAGCTTTCGGAAAACACCCGCATGCGCGTCGCGTCGGGGCGTTCGACCACCCCGCGTTCGGTGACGATGGCGTCGATCAGCCCGTGCGGCGTGATGTCGAACACCGGGTTCCAGGCGCGCACGCCTTCGGCCACCGTGCGCATGCCGCGCGCGCTCAGCAGTTCGGCCGGATCGCGCTCTTCGATGTCGATCCGAGAACCGTCGGCGGTGTCCATGTCGACCGTGGATGCCGGTGCCACCACCATGAACTTCACGCCATGATGTTTCGCCACGATGGCGAGCTGGCAAGTGCCGATCTTGTTGGCGGTGTCGCCGTTGGCGCAGATCCGGTCGGCGCCGACGATCACCCATTGCACCTGCCCTGTCTGCATCAGGTGCGCCGCCGCGGAATCGGCGATCAGGGTGGCGTCGATGCCGTCCTGCTGCAATTCCCACACGGTCAGCCGCGCGCCCTGGTTCCAGGGCCGGGTTTCGGTGGCAAACACGCGTCCGATGCGGCCTTCCGCCACGCCGGCGCGGATCACGCCCAGCGCTGTCCCGAAGCCGGCCGTGGCCAGCGAGCCGGTGTTGCAGTGGGTCAGCACGCCACTGCCCGTGGCCACCAGAGCCGCACCCAGATGTCCCATGGCGCGGTTGGCGGCCAGATCACCTGCTTCGATCGCAGCCGCCTCGCGCTCCAGAACCTGAAGCCAGTCGGTTCCGGCCGTCGCGAGCGACGCGCGCATGCGCGCCAGCGCCCAGGCCAGGTTAACGGCGGTCGGCCGAGCGGCATTCAGGCGCTGCAATGCCGGTTCCAGCCGCGCGGCGGCCTCCGGCCCGGACGCCGCCTGCACCGCACGTGCGGCCAGCACCACGCCCCAGGCCGCGGAAATGCCGATGGCCGGCGCGCCGCGCACGACCAGATTCCGGATGGCCTCCGCCACCGCATCGCTGCTTCGGCAGGCCAGATACGTGACATCAAACGGCAGGACGCGCTGGTCGAGCAGATCCAGCGCCTCGCCGGTCCAGCGCAGCGGGCGCACGTGGTCGTAACGGCCGTAATCGATGATGTTCACGCCGCCATTTTACCTGCCCGCAAAAACATCCGGCGCACTGGGCGCCGGATGCAGCTGTCCTGCCGCGGGCACCGCGATCAGTAGCTGCGGAACTCCGCCCGGCAGCCCTGCGAAACCCACACGCCGACCCGGCCATAACCCCAGCTGCGCCCCTGAATGCAGGGGGCATTCGACAGCTGGCGAACCAACTGCACGCCGGCACGAACATTGGCCGCGCACTCCTGGGTTCGGCCATTGATGGACTCGCAGCGGAAGATGCGACCGCCGTAGCCGCTGTTGCCCCAGCCGCCACCGCTGTAGCTGTTGGCGAAATCGCCGCGGCAGCCGTTGTTCACCCAGACCGAGTCGCGGTCGGAGCCCCAGGTTCGCCCTTCGATGCAAGGTGAATTGGAAATCTGGCGCACCAGCTGCGGCCTGCCGCGTCCGGGCACCGCGCAGCGGTTGTAGCGGCCGTCGTGGGACTCGCAGCGAACGGCTTCGCCATAGCCGGGACGATCATTCCAACCGCCACCGCGCAGCACGCGGAAATCGGCGCGGCAGCCTTGGCTGACCCAGACTCCATCGCGGCTGTTGCCCCAGGTGCGACCTTCGATGCACGGTGCGTTGGAAACCTGCCGCTCAAGCACCACCCGACCGCCGCCGGTATAGCACTGGTTGCTTCGACCGTCGATCGATTCACAGCGGATGATGGAACCGTTGTAGTCGCCATAACCGTAATTCTGGGCGAAAGCCGGCGCTGAGCCGAAGGTGCCTGCCAATGCCAGAACGAGGGATGTGGCAACGGCAAGGATTGGTCTGGACACGGCGGTCTCCTGAAGCCTATGGACGAAAATTTTTTGCGGAACATCACTGTCGGAAAACGCCCAAGCACCCGAAAAACGGACACTCGACACACTGCGCGATCATTACCGCAACGGACGGTTCCCGTTTTGCCATCCCGCTGCCCGAATTGCAAATCCACGCTCACCGCCATTCAGGCCCTGGCAAAGTCGAAGGCCAGCACATCGGCAATCCGTGGCGTTTCCAGCAGCGCCATCAGCAAGCGATCCACGCCCAGCGCCACGCCGGCGCACGCCGGGAGGTTCGGCAGCCCGGCAAGGAAAGCCTCGTCGACCGGCAGCAGCGGATCGCCGCGCGCATTGCGGCGGCGCAGGTCGTGATCGAAGCGCGCGCGCTGTTCCACGGCGTCGTTCAGCTCGTGGTAGCCGTTGGCCAACTCGGTCGGCCCGAGATAAAGCTCGAAGCGCTCGGCCACCGGCGACGTGCCGTTGCGAATGACCGCCAGTGCCGCCTGGCTGGCCGGCCAGTCATGCACCGCGGTCATCGCCCCGGCCGGAAACGCCGGCTGGATGCGGTGGGTCATCAGCAGGTCCAGCCAGTCGTCGCGGGACAGGCCTCGCGGATCGATGGCGATGTCGCCCAGCGCCTCCCGAAGCTCGGCATCGCTCGCGGAGAAGGGGTCGAGGCCAAGCGCATCGCGGTACAGATCGCGGTAGGTGGTCGCCCGCAGCGCCGCGCTGCGGCCCACCAAGGCCAACGCGGCGTTGACGAGTTCCGCGGTTTCCTCGATCAGGCGCAAATGATCCCAGCCAACGCGATACCACTCGAGCATCGTGAACTCGGGATTGTGGCGACCGCCGGCCTCGCCGTTGCGGAACACCCGGCCCAGCTCGTAGCAGTCGCCCACGCCTGCCGCCAGCAGGCGCTTGAGCGGATATTCGGGCGAGGTGCGCAGCCAGCGTCGGCGCGCGCCGGCATCGACGTGGCCGCTGAAGTCGGTGTGGAAGCTGGCGATGTTCGGCTCGGTATTGCCGGCCGCGGACAGGATCGGGGTTTCCACTTCCAGGACATCGCGGGCGCGGAAGAATTCCCGCGCCAGCTGGTTGAAGCGGGCGCGCAGGCGCAGCGCATCGATGCTTGCCGAAGGCCTCCAGTCAGGCATGGTCGGCGAGGAAGGCAAGCAGGCGTGCCTCGTCCCAGAGTTCGACGCCCAGCTCCTGCGCCCTGGCCAGCTTGGAGCCGGCGTCGACTCCGGCGATCACCAGCGACGTTTTCTTCGACACGCTACCGGCCACCTTCGCGCCCAGCGCTTCCAGCCGTGTTTTCGCTTCGTCGCGGGTCAGGGCGTTCAGCGTTCCGGTCAGGACCACCGACTTGCCGGCCAGCGGACCCGCCGGCGCGCGCTGCGGCTGGCCTTCCTGCCAATGCACGCCGGCCTCGCGCAGCGCGGCAATCGCCTCGCGGTTGTGCGGCTCGGCGAAGAAATGCGCGATCCGCGCCGCCACCACCGGCCCGACGTCGGGCACCTGCCGCAGGTTCTCCTCGTCGGCCTCCATCAACGGCTGCAGTGCGCCGAAGTGGCGTGCCAGCGTTTTCGCGGTGGCCTCGCCGACCTCGCGGATGCCGAGCGCGAACAGCAGTCGCTCCAGCGTCGTGTCCCGGCTGGCGGCGATCGCGGCAACGAGATTTTCCGCCCAGCGGGTGGCGATCTTCCCGGCCTTGACGGTTTCCGGAAGCTCGCCGGCGGCCTCGTCGGCGCGCCTCTTCATCTCGACGAAATCATCGACCGTCAGCCGATAGAGGTCGGCGATGCCGTGGACAGGGCCGTATTCGACCAGCGCATCGACGAAGCGCTCGCCCAGGCCTTCGATGTCCATGGCGCGGCGCGAGGCGAAGTGGATCAGCGCCTGCTTGCGCTGCGCCGGGCAGACCAGCCCGCCGCTGCAGCGGGCGACGACCTCGCCGTCGATGTGTTCGATCGCGGAATCGCATTCCGGGCAGCGCTTGGGCATCTTCCAGGCGGGATGCAACGGATGTCCGCGGGAATCGTGCGGGCGCAGCTCCAGGTTGACGCGCACCACTTCGGGAATCACGTCGCCGGCACGGCGGATGATGACGGTATCGCCCGGCCGCACGTCCAGCCGCGCCACCTGGTCGGCGTTGTGCAAGGTGGCGCGGCTGACCGTCACGCCGCCCACCTGCACCGGCGCCATCTGCACCCAGGGCGTGACGGCGCCGGTGCGGCCGATGCTGACCTCGATCGATTCGACCGTGGTCGCCGCTTCCTGCGCCGGGAACTTGTGCGCGATCGCCCAGCGCGGGGCGCGGGCGACGAAGCCCATCGCCTGCTGCTGGTCGTAGCGGTCAAGCTTGTAGACCACGCCGTCGATGTCGAACGGCAGCCGGTCGCGCTGCTCGCCGATGCGGGCGAAGTAGTCCAGCAGTCCGGCTGCGCCGCGCGCGGTGCCGACCAGCGCGCTGACGGGAAACCCCAGCGTGCGCAGCCACTGCAGGGTCTGCGAATGGGTCGGCGGCAGCGCGACATCGAGGCTGACCTCGCCCAGCGCATAGGCATAGAACGCCAGCGGCCGCCGCGCGGTGACGGCGGGATCGAGTTGCCGCAGCGAGCCGGCGGCGCCGTTGCGCGGATTGGCCAGCGGTTTCTGGTCGTGGGCCAGCGCATGAGCGTTGTAGGCCGAAAAGCCGGCCAGCGGCATGTAGACCTCGCCGCGCACTTCCAGCACCGCCGGCGGAGCGTCGCCGCGCAGCCGCAGCGGGATCGCCTTGATCGTGCGCAGGTTGGCGGTGACGTTCTCGCCGGTCGCCCCGTCGCCGCGGGTGGCGCCGAGCACGAAGCGACCGCGTTCGTAGCGCAGGCTGATGGCCAGCCCGTCGAACTTGGGTTCGGTCGAGAACTCCGGCTCCGCCACGCCGGTTTCCTTCACGATGCGGGCGACGAACTCCTCGACCTCGGCCGCGCTGAAGGCGTTGCCCAGCGAAAGCATCGGGATCGCGTGCTGCACCGGCTCGAACTTGCCGGATGGCGCGGCGCCAATCCGCCGGGTCGGCGAGTCCGGATCGGCAAGCTCGGGATGCGCGACCTCCAGCGCTTCCAGTTCGCGCAACAGCGCGTCGTACTCGGCATCCGGGATCGACGGATCGTCGAGCACGTGGTAGCGGTAGCTGGCCTCGCGCAGGCGCTGGCGGAGGTCGGCGATTCGGGCCGTCGGCATGCCTGCGTTCATCGCCAACCTGCGTGTCCCGGCAGCATGCGGCTCACCAGCGCGTCGGCTTGCCCAGCGGCGGTACGGCGTGCTGGCGGTCGTAGCCTCGCAGTTCCTCGCGGATGTGCTGGATGCGCTGGCGACCGAGCGCATTGCGCTCCTGGTCGAGCACCACGCCATCGAGCAGGCCGGCCATGCGCTGCGCCGCCGGCTCCATGGTTTCCCAGGCATCCAGTGCCGCGACCGGTGCCGGCAGGGTGAGGAAGAACGCCAGCGCCGGGGTTTGCAGATCGGCGATCGCGGCCATGTCGAAACTGCCGGGCTTGATGATGTTGGCCACGCTGAAGATCGGGCCGGCGTCCGGCCGGCCGTCGACCAGGCGGTGGTAGACGCCCATGTAGCCATAGGTCAGTCCGGCCTTTTCCGCGGCGACCACGATGTCGGGACCGTGCAGGAGGTTGCCGGGCTTGGCGGCGACGTAGAGCGCGATGATCTTGTCGTAATCCTCGTTCGGGCGCTTGCCCGGTTCTTCCGCACGCGGGGCCTCGGGCAGGGGCAGTTCGCCCTGCGCCGCCGGCGCCTTGCCCCAGCTGTCGGCCAGTTGTTCGCCCAGCGACGGTTCCTTCCGATCATCGCCGCCTTGCGCGTCGCGCGGCCCGCGCAAGTCGCGCGCGCCTTTCTGGCTGCGCCCGAAATAGATGATGGCGCCCAGCAGCAGCGCCATCGCCACCGCGATGCCGATGCGCAGCAGGGTCAGGTCCGACATCGCGAAGTCTCCTTGGTGTTCGGCAGCAGGAATAAAGAAGCGCGCCTCACACGGCGCCGGCCAGACGTGCGGCTTCGGCCAGGTCCACGGAGACCAGTCGCGAGACGCCCGGCTCGCGCATGGTGACGCCCGAAAGCTGGTGGGCGGCTTCCATGGTGGCCTTGTTGTGGGTCACGAACAGGAACTGTACCGCTTCGCTCATCTCCGTGACCATCGTCGTGAAACGGCCGACGTTGGCTTCGTCCAGCGGCGCATCGACCTCGTCGAGCAGGCAGAACGGCGCCGGGTTGAGCCGGAAGATCGAGAACACCAGCGCCACCGCGGTCATCGCCTTTTCGCCGCCGGACAGCAGCGAGATGTTGGACACGCGCTTGCCGGGCGGCCGCGCCATGATCGTCACGCCGGTGTCGAGCAGGTCCTCGCCGGTCAGCTCCAGATAGGCATGGCCGCCGCCGAACAGGCGCGGATAGAGCTCCTGGATGCCGGCGTTGACGCGATCGAAGGTGTCCTTGAAGCGGCTGCGGGTTTCGCGATCGATCTTGCGGATCGCCTCTTCCAGCGTCTCCAGTGCGGAGGTCAGGTCGGCATTCTGGGCGTCCAGATACTCCTTGCGCTTGGCCGCTTCGGCATGCTCGGCAATCGCCGCGAGATTGACCGGTTCCAGCCGCCGCAGTTTGCCGTCGAGTTCCTGCACCGCCTGCTCCCAGCGGGTGGCGTCAGCCTCTTCCGGCAGTTGTTCGAGCAATGTCTCGATGACGAAACCGCCGGCGACGATCGCCTCGCTGAACTGCGCCGCCTTCAGCTCCAGCGCCTGCTGTTCCAGCCGGCGAATGCCGATCGCTTCGCGCTGCTCCAGCGCGAGGGCGTCGCATTGCTGACGCTGCTGTTCCTGACCGCGCAACTCGGCGTCGATCTCCTCCAGTCCGGCGCGGGCCTGCGCCAGCGCCTGGTCGGCCTGTACCCGCGCGTCCAGCGCGGATTGGCGTTCGCCTTCCAGCGTGCCGGCCTGGGCGCCGCCGTCGGCAAGCTGGCTGGCCAGATCCTGCAGCCGCGTGCCCAACTGGCCGCGCTGGCCGTCCATGCGCTGCAGGGCCTGCACCAGCGCCCCCATCTGCGCGCGCTGGGTTTCCAGTGCCAGCGAGAGCGCATAGGCGGCCTCGCGCGACTGGCGCGCGGCTTCGCGCGCGGCTTCCCGCTCGGCGGCCACGCCTTCGCGCTCCTGCTCAAGCGCCATCCGCGCCGACTCCAGTTCGGCCATGCGGCCAACCGCTTCCTCAAGCCGCTCGCGTGCCTGCCCGACTGCCGTGCGTTGATCCTGCAAGCCGGCTTCAATCTGGGCCTGCTCGGCCTCGATGCGTTCGATCCGGGCGCGGGCGCCGTCGAGCCGTCCCTGCGCGCCCTGCAGCCGGCCGGAAGTTTCCGACAGGTTCCGGTGGGCGAGGTAGAGCTGCCGCTGCGCGTCCTCGCGCTGCTGTTCGGCCTCGCGCAGCGCATCGCGCTGGCGCGTCAATTCGGCGTCGAGTTCGGTCTCGCGGCGGGCATCGGCCTCGATCGCCTCGCGCAGGGAATGGATGTCCTTTTCGCGCAGCAGCACCCCCTGCCGCGAGGCGTCCGCACGCGCCACCTGCGCCCAGCCGGCGCCGAGGCATTCGCCGGCGCGGGTGATGACGCTTTCGCCCGCCGGCAGGCTTTGCAGCAGCGTCCGCGCCTGCGCGAGGTCGTCGGCCGCATGCACCCTGGCCAGGCGCCGACGGATCACGTCCGGACCGCGCACGCGGGCCGCCAGCGAGGTGTCCGGATATTGCTGCCCGGATGCGGCGGCATCGGCCACCAGGGCCACCCGGCCCTCGCCCAGCTCGGCGAGCGATTCCACCAACGCGCTATCGAATACGCCATCGGCCGCGTCCACCAGCGCCGCCTCGATCCACTGCCCGAGCGCGGTTTCCACGGCGGTTTCCCAGCCCGAATCGACTTCCAGGCACTCGCCCACGCGCGCGGCGGAGCCCAGACCGTGTGCCTGCAGCCAACGCGCACCGGCGCCGGCTTCCTGCCCGAGCGCGGCCGCCTGCAATGTCTCCAGCGACGCCAGCCGACCGCGCGCCGTCTGCATCCGCTTGCGCAGCTCGGCCTGCTCGCCCTGCAGCTCGCGCTGGCGTTCCTGCACCTGCGCGCTGGCCGCACGGCCGGCATCGACCCGCGCGGTCAGTTCCTGCACCGCGGTCTTGCCGGTTTCGCAGCCGGCCGCCAGTTCGTTCAGGGCGGCAGTCAACGCTTCCAGATCGAGGCCGGCCCGCTCCTCGCCCAGCTGCCGGGCGCGGCGATCGGCATCGAGGATCTGGCGGTCGAGGTGTTCGATCCGGGTGCGCTCGACATCCGCGGCCTTGGCCGATTCGGCCTGCTCGCGCGCGTGCGCGTCGCGCCGCTGCTGCCAGTCGGCCAGCCGGGTTTCGGTCTCGCGCAGTGCCTGCTGGCGAACACGGTCGTCTTCCTGCAGTCCCTCAAGCCGCGGGCTGGCTTCCTCCACCGCGGCGCGTAGCGCCTCCAGCCGCGCGCTGTCGGAGGCGATCTGCCCGCCCAGTTCGTCCAGCGCGCTGCCGGCCTCGTCGCGGGCGCGCTGCAGGCGGGTCGCCAGCTCGCGCTGGTGGGCGATTTGCTGCTCGATCCGCGCCAGCGATCCGCTGGCTTCGTAGACGGCGGCCTGCGCCTGATTGAGCGTTTCGCTGGCGGCTTCGCGCCGCACCCGGCCGGATTCCAGCGCGCTCTCTGCGCGGCGCTGGCCCGAAATCAATTCCTCCAGCCGGGTCTCATCGCGCAGCAGTCCGGCGCGCAGCGCCTGCAGCTGGGCGTCCAGCGCGCGGTATTCCAACGCCCGCCACTGCGCGTCCTTCTCCTTGCGCGTGGCCTGCAGCGCGGTGTACTGCTCGGCCTGCCGGGCCTGCCGCGACAGGTGCTGCAACTGCTTGTCCACCTCGTCGCGCAGGTCGGTCAGGCGGTCGAGGTTCTCGCGGGTGTGACGGATGCGGTTCTCGGTCTCGCGCCGGCGCTCCTTGTACTTGGAGATGCCGGCCGCCTCCTCCAGATAGACGCGCAGTTCTTCCGGGCGCGCATCGATCACCTGGGAGATCATCCCCTGCTCGATGATCGAATAGCTGCGCGGGCCCAGCCCGGTGCCGAGGAACAGGTCGGTGATGTCGCGCCGCCGGCATTTGCCGCCGTTGAGGGAGTAGCTGCTCTGGCCGTCGCGCCCGACCGTGCGCTTGACCGAGATTTCGTTGAACGCGGCGTACTCGCCGGTGATGGTGTGGTCGGAATTGTCGAAGATGAGTTCGACGCTGGCCTGCGAGACCGGCTTGCGCGCGCTGCTGCCGGAGAAGATCACGTCGGTGAGCGAATCGCCGCGCAGCCGGCTGGCGGCTGACTCGCCCATCACCCAGCGGATCGCGTCGATGATGTTGGACTTGCCGCAGCCGTTGGGCCCCACGATGCCGGTCATGTTGGTCGGCAGGTGCAGCGTGGTCGGGTCGACGAAGGACTTGAAGCCGGACAGCTTGATGGTGGACAGGCGCATGCGCGTCGGCGAACCTCGGCGGCGCAGAGGCGCGCCACTTGATTAATTGGTTTAAATTGACCCTCTAAATTATTGTTATATCTAGAGGAAACTCTTCGGAACTCGAATACCGATGCACCCAGTATAACGGCGCTCAGGCGGCCTCGGCGGGCGTTCGCGCACGGATCGACAAGGCATGGATGTCGGTTTGCAGCATCTCGCCCAACGCGGCGTAGACGAGGCGGTGGCGCGCCGCCGGGAATTTTCCGGCAAACGCGGCGCTGACGATATCAACGCCGAAATGCCCCTGCCCGTGGCGACTGCCGGCGTGGCCGGCGTGCTTGTGGCTGTCGTCGGTAATCGTGAGCGACTGCGGCGACAACGCCGCCTCCAGCAGTTCGCGCATGCGCGCGATCCGCGCCGGGTTCAGGCGCGGAATGTCGGCCTCGGTCCAGCCGTGTTCCCCGGCCACCGTCACGGCAGCGACAGCCGGAATGGACGCACCTCGACCCGCGCATACACACCGGCGGCCACATAGGGGTCGGCGTCGGCCCAGGCGCGCGCCTCGTCCAGCGACGGGAACCGGGCAATGACAATGCTGCCGGTGAACCCCGCCGGTCCCGGATCCTCGGCATCGATCGCCGGACACGGACCCGCCAGCAGCAGGCGACCTTCGTCACGCAGCGCGATCAGCCGCGCCAGATGCGCCGGACGGACGGCCTGCCGGCTGGCGAGGACGTCGGCGCCGTCGAACCCTTCGATTGCGTACCACATCGGATGTCGCTCCCCATGTTTTCGATGTGGCGATTCTAGGGCGTGTCCGATCCACGCCGCTTATTCGCTCCAAACCGGACGTGCTCGCCATGCGGCTCTGGCAGGCAGGCGTGCCCGAGTTCCAGCCGCAGGCCACGTTCAGCCAGCCAGTCAGTCAGTGGACAGTCCCGGCGCGAAGCCTTAACCTAGCCCTTCGTTTCCGGCCCGATCCTGCGGCCCGCGCGACGTCCGGCGCCCCACGCCGCACCGCGCCCGTCGATCCGGTCGTGTTCCGCCACCCGTCCCGATGTCGCCCAATCCGGGCGCACGCGCGCAGGCATGGCGGGCTTGCAACAGGCGCAACGTGACACCCCGGCCGCCCGCGGCCATTTCGACGAGCGTGGCCCGGAGGGGCCGCCCACCGATGACAGTTGAAACCCGCAGCGGCAATCTGGCCGCCGCCATCAGCGCAGGCAATCCGCCTCCACAGCAGCAGGAAATGCCGCTGGCGGTGGTGCTCGGCCAGCCGGTGGTGGAGATCCCGAAGGATCTCTACATCCCTCCGGATGCGCTGGAAATCATCCTCGAGGCTTTCGAAGGGCCGCTCGACCTGCTGCTGTACCTGATCCGCCGGCAGAATCTCGACATCCTCGACATCCCGGTCGCCGAGATCACCCGCCAGTACGTCGATTACATCCAGGCCATGCACGAACTGCGTTTCGAGCTGGCCGCCGAGTATCTGGTGATGGCCGCGATCCTGGCCGAGATCAAGTCGCGCATGCTGTTGCCGCGCCCGCCCAGCGAGGAAGGGCTGGAGGAGGACCCGCGCGCCGACCTCGTGCGCCGGCTGCAGGAATACGAGCGCTACCGCAAGGCGGCCGAGGATATCGACACCCTGCCCCGCCAGGAGCGCGACACGGTGGCGGTGTCCGCCTTCGTCCCGGATCGCGCGGTGGTGCGCCTGCCGCCGCAGGTGGACATCCGGGAAATGCTGCTGGCCCTGCACGAGGTGCTGCAGCGCGCGGAGCTCTATACCCAGCACGCCATCCGCCGCGATCCACTGAGCGTGCGCCAGCGCATGGGCGAGTTGCTGGAACGGCTGTCCGACGGCGTCTTCCACCGCTTCGAATCCCTGTTCGCGGCCGAGGAAGGACGGCTGGGCGTCGTGGTGACCTTCCTCGGCCTGCTGACCCTGGCCAAGGAACAACTGATCGACGTCGTCCAGGAACAACTACCCGACGATGGCCCCGCCCATGCGCTGGCGCCGATCTACGTGAAGTCGCTCGCCGCGGGGGAAGCCGCGCCGGCGATGGACACGCTGTCCAGTGAATTCGACGACGACGCGGTCGCCGGGACCTGAGCCCTTCGACCTTCATCCCTTGCATCCTCGCGCCCCGACCCGACCTGCAATGCAGCCCTCCGAAACCACACGCGCCCTTGCCCCCACCCAGGACGACATGCCCGCGCCCATGGACCAGCAACTCGTCACCCGGATCGTCGAGGCCGCCCTGCTTGCGGCCGCGCAGCCGTTGACCGCGGTACAGCTCCACGGCCTGTTCCCGCTCGACGAACCCGCGCCCGAAGGCAGCGTGGAAGCCGCGCTGCAGGCGCTGTCCGAAGGCTGCGCCGGGCGCGGCATCGAACTGGTGGAAGTCGCCTCCGGCTGGCGCTTCCAGGTGCAAGCCGACGTCCACGCCTGGGTCGCACGGCTGTGGACAGAACGCCAGACCAAGTACAGCCGCGCCACCCTGGAAGTGCTGGCGCTGATCGCCTACCGGCAGCCGATCACCCGCGGCGAGATCGAGCAGATCCGCGGCGTGGCGACCAACAGCAACATCATCCGGGCGCTGGAAGAGCGCGACTGGATCCGCGTCGTCGGCCATCGCGACGTCCCCGGCAAGCCCGAGCTTCTCGCCACCACCAAGGCCTTCCTCGACTACTTCGGCCTGAAACGGCTGGACCAACTGCCGCCGCTGTCCGAACTCAAGGATTTCGGCGAACTGGAACCGCAGCTGCCGATCGCGGGCATCGCAGTGGAAGCAGGATCAGAGCCGACTTCCGCCCCCGAAACCAGCGAATCGAATCCGTCGTCTTCGGAAGACGACTCCGACCCCACTCCCTTCCCACAACCAAGAGACGACGCGGACGCCGCATCGTCGGAGCAGATTGATGAGCACTGATACCCCGCGCCGC
This sequence comes from Thermomonas sp., assembly GCF_025993755.1. Lineage (GTDB taxonomy): Bacteria > Pseudomonadota > Gammaproteobacteria > Xanthomonadales > Xanthomonadaceae > Thermomonas. Next base: position 23,881 of record NZ_JAMQHN010000122.1, read on the forward strand.
CCGCTGAGCCTCAAGCGCGCCGCCAGCGAAACCACCGCCGCCGCCACGCACATCAGCGAACGCCTGCACAAGGTGCTGGCGCAGGCCGGCCTCGGCTCGCGCCGCGCGCTCGAGCAGCGCATCGCCGACGGCCTGGTCAAGGTCAACGGCGAGACCGCGCAGACCGGCATGAGCATCGGCGGCGGCGACAAGATCGAGATCGACGGCCGCACCTTCGTCGCCAGCGCGCTGACCGACCCACCGCGGGTGCTGATGTACAACAAGCCCGAGGGCGAGGTGACCACCCGCGAGGATCCCGAAGGGCGCCCGACCATCTTCGATGCACTGCCGTCGCTGCGCGGCGCGCGCTGGATCGCGATCGGCCGCCTCGACATCAACACCACCGGTCTGCTGCTGCTCACCACCGACGGCGAACTGGCCAACGCGATGATGCATCCCAGCCACGAGGTCGAGCGCGAATACGTCTGCCGCGTGCGCGCGCCGGAAGGCGAGGAGAACGTCAGCGACAAGCTGGTCGATCGCCTCGCCCGCGGCGTGGCGCTCGAGGACGGGCCGGCGAAGTTCGACGAAATCGAACGCATCGGCGGCGCCCACATGCCGGAAGAGAGCCGGCACAACTGGTTCCGGGTCCTGCTGAAGGAGGGCCGCAACCGCGAGGTGCGCCGGCTGTGGGAATCGCAGGGCTGCCAGGTCTCGCGCCTGAAGCGGATCCGCTACGGCCAGGTGCGGCTGCCGCAGCCGCTGCTGCGCGGCCACTCGCAGGAGCTGCCGCAGGACGAAGTCGATGCCCTGCGCAAGTCGCTCGGGCTGGAAGACAGCACGCCGTCCGCGCTGACCCTGATGCCGGTGCTCGGTCAGCGCAAGGCCGGCAAGACCGTCGTCACCGGCAATGCGCGCGGCCACGGCTACATCGGCGGGCACAACACCGCCGACGAGGGGCGCGAGCTGCGCCTCTTCGACAACGTGCGCGAGGACCGCGGTCGCCGTGGTGGCCGCAAGCCGTCCGGCGGCTTGACCGTCAGCGGCGAACAGGCCGCCAACCAGGCCAACAAGCGGCTGAAGGTCAAGGGTCCGCGCCAGCCCGGGCAGCGCATGAAGCCGGGCGAACGCCGCGACTCCGGCAACCCCGCCGCGATGCGCACCTGGTTCGTGCCCGATGGCGTCGATACCGGCCCCAGCGGTCACCGCAATCCCGGCGGGCGCGGTCCGAAGAACTTCAAACCCCGCGCTCAAGGCGCAGCCGCCGGCGATGCGCGCCCGGCGCGTCCGCCACGCCCCTACGGCCACCCCGGCAATGCCCCGTACTTCCCCTCCGATCACGCGCACGGCGATAACACCCGTCCCGGCAACCCGCGCGGCCCTCGGCCCGGTAGCGGCCAGCGCCCTGGCGGTCCGCGTCCGGGAGGCGCTCGCCCCGGGGGGCAACGCCCTGGCGGTCCGCGGCCCGGAGGCGCGCCGCGCCCGGGTGGGCGCAGTGGCCCGCGAGGACCGCGCGGCGGCTCGCGATAATCGCTAGAGTCACGGCAACGCGGAATCACCCGGCAACGCCTCAACCCCAGGAGCCCCGTACATGACCGCATCCCTGTTGCTCGCCCTGCTGCTGACGGCCCCGCAAACCGCACCTGCAAACGCGCAAGCGTCGACGGCGTCCGCCGCCGCCGCACCCACGATGGAGTACGCCGAGGCCAAGCGGCGTTCCGACGCCGACGAAGCCAGCGTCACCGGCCCGGCGCACGAGGACATGACCCAACGCCAGAGCGACCTGCTGGATGCCGGAATCGCGGCCTGCGCGCGCAGCGAACTGCGCGACGACTTCACTCCGTTCACGGTCGTGATGCAGCTGGACGCCACCGGCAAGGTCCAGCAAACCTGGCGCCAGGGCGGTTCACCGCTGGCGATCTGCCTGCAACGCTACGTGCGCGACAAGACCGTCTTCACGCCCCCCAAGGCGCCGTTCTTCAACTCGATCGAAGTCAGTTTCATGAAGTGAGCCCGGCTCGAAGGCCGGACGTGATTTCCGATCCTTCTTGACGAACAAGGCCCGCATTGCTGCGGGCCTTGTCGCGTGCGTCGCCGGCGGTTTCCGTTCTTCGGGTCACGCGGCTTCCGATCGACGATCGCCAATGCGGCGAAAGTCCCCGGCTTCAGCCCAGCGCCGCCAGCGCCGCCGCGTAATCCGGTTCCTGGGCGACTTCGGGAACCATCTGCGCGTGCAGGACCTTGTTGTTCTCGTCGAGAACGATCACGGCGCGCGCCGCGAGTCCGGCCAACGGGCCGGTTTCCATCGCCACGCCATAGTCCTTCAGGAATTGACGTCCGCGCATCATCGACAACATGGTGACGTTCTGGATGCCCTCGGCGCCGCAGAAACGTCCCTGCGCAAACGGCAGGTCGGCGGAGATGCACAGCACCGCGGCGTTCTTCAGGTTGGCGGCATCCTGGTTGAAGTGCCGGACCGAGGCCGCGCACACGCCGGTGTCGATGCTCGGGAAGATGTTGAGGACCTTGCGCTTGCCGGCGAAATCCTGCAGGCCCTTTTCGCTCAGGTCGCCCGCAACCAGCTGGAACGCGGGCGCCTGCTGGCCGACCTGCGGCAGGCTGCCGCCGACCTGGACCGGATTGCCGTGGAAGGTGACGCTGGACATGGGTGATGCTCCTGTGGGGTTGACCGCGCGAATGGTAGGTCGTTCGGCGTGATGGTGGCGTTGCCGCCCCCACGCTGCCAGGGTGACGTCAGGTGCGCCAGCACCCTGGAGCCGGTAGAAGACCCGGCATGCATTCTCAAGGCTCGGCCGCACAACTCAGCCATTGCGTCCCCAATGGCGAGCCCCTAGTCTCGGCAGGGCATTCCCGCCGAGCTGCCCGCATGCTGCACAACCACGCCGTCCGTGCCTTCGTTCTCGCCGCCTGCGTTGCCGGCACACTCGCCGGATGCCAGCAGACTGCCCCCACCGCGCCGGTTGCCGGCAACCTGCCGGCCGCAGCCACCACAGCCAATGACGATGCCGCGCTCGACAAGGCGGTCGAGGCCTTCATCGACGGCTACTTCCAGCGCAACCCGGTATTCGCCGCCAACGCCGGCAAGCACGAGTACGACGGCAAGCTGCCCGACTACAGCCCGGCCGCGATGCAGGTGAACGCCGCCTGGATGCACGCCCAGCGCGACATCTTCGCGGCCTTCCCCGATGCCCGGCTCGACACCCAAGGCCGCTTCCACCGCGACTACGTGCTGGCGGTGATCGACGGCTATCTGTTCTGGCTCGAGGATTCCGGCTTCGCACACGACAACCCGGCCTTCTACACCGGCGACCTCTCGCCCAGCATGTACCTGACCCGCCCCTACGCGCCGCTGGCACAGCGCATGGAGGCGTTCATCCGCTATCAGGAAGCGCTGCCGAAAGCGATCGCGCAGATCAAGGCCAACTTCAAGCTGCCGCTGCCGGCCACTTACATCGACCTCGGCGTCGATTCCTTCGCCGGCTACGCCAGCTTCTTCGAAAGCGACGTGCCGACGATCTTTTCGGAAGTGAAGGACGAAGCGCTGCAGGCAAGGCTCAAGGCCAGCAATGCCGCGGCGATCAAGGCCACCCGCGACATGGCCGACTGGCTGCGGGCGCAGAAACCGCACGCCACCCAGGACTTCGCGCTCGGCCCCGAGCGCTTCGCGCGCATGCTGCATGCGACCGAGCGGGTGGACCTCCCGCTCGACCAGCTCGAAGCGGCGGCCGACGCCGATCTGGCGCGCAACCTCGCCGCGCTGCAGTCGGCCTGCACCCTGTTCGCCCCGGGCAAGAGCCTGCAGCAGTGCGTGGCGAAGGTGAACGCGGACAAACCACAAGGCGGCGCGGTCGAAGGCGCGCGGGCACAACTCGCGGGCCTGCGCCAGTTCATCCTCGACAAGGACATCGTCAGCATTCCCGGCACCGAGCAGGCCAGGGTCGAGGAAGCACCGCCGTTCAACCGCTGGAATTTCGCCTACATCGAGATCCCCGGCCCGTACGAGAAGAACCTGCCCTCGGTCTACTACATCGCCCCGCCCGACCCGACCTGGCCCAAGGTCGAGCAGGACGCCTACGTGCCCGGCAAGTCGGTTCTGCTGTTCACTTCCGCGCACGAAGTCTGGCCGGGCCACTTCCTGCAGTTCCTGCATTCGAACCGTTCGTCCTGGAAGTTCGGGCAGTTGTTCGTCGGCTATGCCTTCGCCGAGGGTTGGGCGCACTACTGCGAGGAAATGATGCTCAACGTCGGCCTCGGTGGCGCCACGCCGGAAACCCACATCGGCCAGCTCAGCGAGGCCCTGCTGCGCGACGTCCGCTTCGTTTCCGCCATCCGCCTTCACACCGGAAAAATGAGCGTCGCCGAGTCCGAACAGATGTTCAGGGACAAGGCTTTCCAGGACCCCGGCAACGCCCGCCAGCAAGCCGCGCGCGGCACCTACGACCCGGCCTACCTCAACTACACCATGGGCAAGCTGATGATCATGCAGCTGCGCGAGGACTGGGTCGCCGCGCATCCCGGTCCGCATGCGCTGAAGGCCTTCCACGACCAGTTCCTGAGCTACGGCGGCCCGCCGATCCCTCTGGTGCGCGCGCAGATGCTCGGCGGCGCGCCGGAGGCGAAGCTGTGGCACCTGCCAGGGCCGGTGCCGCCCGGACAAGACAACCGGACGACCACCGGGGACTGAGTGTCCGCGCAACGGGAGGGTCGAGCAACACGCTGGCGTAGCAGTGTCCCTTGTAGAGGGCGAACTCATCCATCGTCAGACGCGTCGGTTGCCCATGCGGCAATGCATCCACCTGCGCCGCCAATCGCCGTTGATCCAGTTGGACGTTTGCTCGACACAAACGTCTTCACCCGGATCTAACGCTCCTTTTTGATGCCGTTTCCCGGACTTCCGTGAAGAACCTTGGTTTCAGCTCCATCCTTGAAATGGCTCAGGGGGCCTGGTCAGAGCCCCCAGGCGGCAACGCCTTGCTTCCGTCGCTCAAGGTCCATTCCGACTGCGACCAGTCGCGGAGCAACTGGCCCGGCTCCACATAATCTGCCGGGCACGTCTTGCATTGGGCGAGCGCCGGATAGGCGTCCTCAATGGCATTCATGGAGCCGCCAAGCTCCCGGAACCTCCACGCCTGCTGGAACCTGTCGCGCACGTTGTCGACGGTGTATTCGTCGGGATTCAGGTCCGCGACGTAATTTCCGATCTTGTAGGCCGACCGGGATTGTGGAGGGTCGATGCCTCCGTAGGAAGTGTATTCCGCGTAATAACCGCCAGCGGTCTGGATGGGCCAGGGGACGCCCAGCAGGGCGGCCACGAACCCGTACATGATGTCATTGCCGACGTGCTGCGGGAGGCAGTGGCCGAACAGGCTCATCGTCCCGCCGCCCGGGCCGGGCAGATCGGCGCAGGCACCGGTCGGGCACAGCCATTGCGAATCGTCGCCGGCGGCGGCTCCGGGTTTGTGTACGGGGCGCACGCGCTCATCGATGGAACCACCGTTTCGTGACAGGAATCCGGCACCATCCCACGCCCCCTTTTCCGAATCCGGCAGCGCTTCGATGCGTGCGCGCACACGATTGAGGGCTGCGACGTAGGCTGCGGTCATATCGGGGCCGCAATAGCACGGGATTTCTGCATTGGAGGGGTTGGTGCTCGACAGAATGCTGAGGTAAACCTCACGCTCGTGATCGTCCAAGTCGGAGGCATCGACGATCGATGGCTCGAGTTCGACGTCGTGGATGATGCGTTGGCCATCGGTGCCGTCGCCGGCTTCGAGGAGCACCAGCGCGCCGGGGAATGCGTCGGCCGGCGGTATGTCCGGTGGTTGCGGTTGCGGAGGACCGGAGTTCCGGTTCCGCGCGGCGAGCAGGCCGCCGAGTGCAAGCGCGATGCCCGGGGTGTCGTGTCGGCGGGAATCATCGGGGCGCCGCTCGTCCTGCGGCGGGCGATCGTTGCCACGGTCGTCCTCGACTTCATCCCCCAGATACCGCTCTTCAGGGGGCCGGTCCTGTTGTATCCGATCGTCATCGCGCTGCACCGGGGAGGCGGCATCGTCACGACGGGCATTGCTGCGGGTGGCACCGTCCACGGCCAAGGCCAATGCCAGCATTCCCACACGGCGACCCGGGCTGCTGCGATCATCGCGGCCGCGCTGCGGCCGGTCGCCGATGGCGTCGCCGTAGCGAAGGATGGAGACCCGCAGCCTGGGTAGATGTGGGACCGCGATTTGCACGCGATCCCCCGGGCGCAAACTCACGCTGCGGTAGAAATCGATTCGTGGCGACCGGCGCGAGAGCACGATGATCGCCTCATCTGCGCCCACGTTGCGTAACCTGACCGCGGCAATCGCGGGGCGCGAACCCGCAGCGGCTGCGTTGGCCGGGGACGGTACCTGTGCCTCTGGGTGGGCGGAGGCTTGTCCGTTACCGGCGGCAAGGCCAGGCGCGGTCAGAAACAGCAGGCAGGCGCCGAACAGGCCGGATGCGAAATGCATGACGAACCTCCCCATCGCGGGATGCACGCAATACGCCTTGATCGTCAATATCACGACATGGATGGGGAGTCAAATTGCCCGCAGGCATAAGATCGGCAGTCTGGATCACGATCGAATTTCGAGCCCGCCAGAGATCATGACGGTGTTCTTGAAACCACTGCGGCATCACCAAATCGCCCTTGCGGATGGTGGGGAATAACGGATCCAGCCCCACCTTCCTGACTGTCGCGCGCAAATCCCCTACGCGACGATACCCGTCCACCCCGCCGTCCCGAATTTTTCGCGGCAAAGATCGCACTGTGCACGGCCACCGCGAAGGCCTCGGGATCGACCCCGTACATCTGCGTCTGCGGCGGCACCCCGGCGATGCCGACGGCGGTCAGCATGTCCAGACTCACGTTCGCCGGCAGTCCGACCAGCGCGGCGTTGACCGCATCCAGCGCGCTGTCGGGTTCGAGGAAGAAATCACCGCTGACGGCGACCGCACGCAGCACGCCGTCGACGATGGCGACGTCGGCCACCACCAGCTTGCCGGCCGGCATCTTGTATTCGCCGTGTCCGCGCATGGGGGCATTCAAGGCCGAGGCGCGCGCCGTGCTTGACCCCGGACAAGCCCGCGGCGGTCGGGTTTCGGGGTGGGCTACGTCGCGTTGTGGTAGCCCAACGCGGCCAGCACGCGATCGGCCAAAGTGGCGGCGTCGGCTTCTTGGGTGCCCAGGCGCAATTCCGGCGCCTCCGGAACTTCGTAAGGCGAATCGATCCCGGTGAAGTTGGCCAGTTCGCCGCGGCGCGCCTTGGCGTAAAGCCCCTTGACATCGCGGCGCTCGGCATCGGCCAGTGGGGTGTCGACGTAGACCTCCAGGAATTCGCCCGGCTCGAACAGCGCCCGCGCCATCGCCCGTTCGGCGCGGAACGGACTGATGAAGCTGACCAGCACGATCAGGCCGGCGTCGGTCATCAGTTTCGCCACTTCGGCAACGCGCCGGATGTTCTCGACGCGATCCTCGTCGGTGAAGCCCAGGTCCTTGTTGAGGCCGTGACGGACGTTGTCGCCGTCGAGCAGGTAGGTGTGCTTGCCCAGCGCCAGCAGTTTCTTTTCGACGAGGTTGGCGATCGTCGATTTGCCGGCGCCGGACAGGCCGGTGAACCACAGGCAGCGCGGCTGCTGGTGCTTGATCGCGGCGCGTTCGCCCTTGTCGATGTCGAGGTGCTGCCAGTGGATGTTGCCGGCGCGGCGCAGCGCGAATTCCAGCGTGCCGGCGGCGACCGTGGCATTGCTCTGGCGGTCGATCAGGATGAAACCGCCGAGCGCGCGGCTGTCGGCGTAGGACTCGAACGGAATCGGCTGGTCGAGGTGCAGATTGCACAGCCCGACTTCGTTGAGTTCGAGGTGCTTGGCCGCCAGCTCTTCCTGGGTGTTGACGTCGACCTTGTGCTTGATCTCGGTGACCGACGCGCCGATGGTGCGGGTGCCCAGCTTGAGCAGGTACGGCCGTCCCGGCAGCAGGCGCTCGTCGCCCATCCACAGGACGTGGGCGGCGAACTGGTCGGCGACTTCCAGCGGGCTGGACGCCAGCGCGATCACGTCGCCGCGACTGGCGTCGATTTCATCGGTCAGGGTCAGGGTGACGGCCTGCCCGGTCGTCGCCTGTTCGAGATCGCCGTCGGCGGTGACGATCCGCGCCACGTGCGAGCGCCGGCCCGAGGGCTGCACCACGATCTCGTCGCCGGAAGCCACGGCTCCGGACACCACGGTTCCCGCGAAGCCGCGGAAATTCTGGTTGGGTCGGCACACCCACTGCACCGGCATGCGGAACGCGGATTCGGTGTCGTGGCGATCGACCGGCACCGTTTCCAGCAGTTCCAGCAGCGTGGGGCCGGCGTACCACGGGGTGCGCTGCGAACGCGCGATCATGTTGTCGCCCTGCAGCGCCGACAGCGGCAGGCAATCGACGTGGGCGATGCCCAGGTGCGCGGCCAGCGCGCGGTACTGGCCCGCGATGGCGTCGAACACCGCCTGATCGAAATCGACCAGATCCATCTTGTTGACCGCCAGGATCACCCGGTCGATGCCCAGCAGCTTGACGATGTAGCTGTGGCGGCGGGTCTGGGTGAGCAGGCCCTTGCGGGCGTCGACCAGCACCACGGCCACGTCGGCGGTCGAGGCGCCGGTGGCCATGTTGCGGGTGTACTGCTCGTGGCCGGGGCAGTCGGCGACGATGAACTTGCGGCGTTCGGTGCCGAAGAAGCGGTAGGCGACGTCGATGGTGATGCCCTGCTCGCGTTCGGCGGCCAGGCCATCGACCAGCAGCGCGAAGTCGATCTCGCCGTTCTGGGTGCCGAAGCGCCGGCTGTCGGCCTCCAGCGCGCTGACCTGATCGTCCAGCAGCAGCTTGGTGTCGTGCAGCAGCCGCCCGATCAGGGTGCTCTTGCCGTCGTCCACGCTGCCGCAGGTGATGAAGCGCAGCAGGCCCTTGGTTTCGTGCTGCTGCAGATAGGCCGCAACCGCGGTCTCGGCGCTCGTCGCGGCATTCATCAGAAATACCCCTCCTGCTTCTTCTTCTCCATCGAGGCGGTGGGATCGTGGTCGATCACCCGCCCCTGGCGCTCGGAGGTGGTGGCGATGAGCATTTCGGCGATGATCTTTTCGAGGGTGTCGGCGTCCGATTCGATCGCGCCGGTCAGCGGATAGCAGCCCAGCGTGCGGAAGCGCACCTGCTTCATCATCGGCGTTTCGCCGGGATGCAGCGGCAGGCGGTCGTCGTCGACCATGATCAGCGCGCCGTCGCGCTCGACCACCGGCCGCTCCTTGGCCAGGTACAGCGAGGGCACTTCGATCTTCTCGCGGAAGATGTACAGCCAGATGTCGAGCTCGGTCCAGTTCGACAGCGGGAAGGCGCGCACCGACTCGCCCTTGTGGATGCGGGCGTTGTACAGGTTCCACAGCTCCGGCCGCTGGTGCTTCGGGTCCCAGCGGTGCTGGGCGTTGCGGAAGCTGAAGATGCGTTCCTTGGCGCGCGACTTTTCCTCGTCGCGGCGGGCGCCGCCGATGGCGGCATCGAAACCGTACTTGTCCAGCGCCTGCTTGAGCGCCTGGGTTTTCATCACGTCGGTATGGACGGTGGCGCCGTGGGTGATCGGGTTGATCCCGCGCGCCAGCCCGTCGGGATTGGTGTAGACGTGCAGCGTGACGCCGGTTTCGGCGGCGCGGCGGTCGCGGAAGGCGATCATCTCGCGGAACTTCCACGTGGTGTCCACGTGCAGCAGCGGAATCGGCGGCCTGGCCGGATGAAACGCCTTGAGCAGCAGGTGCAGCAGCACCGAGCTGTCCTTGCCCACCGAATACAGCAGCACCGGATTGCTGAACTCGGCGGCGACCTCCCGCATGATGTGGATGCTTTCGGCTTCGAGCTGGTCGAGGTGGGACAGTCCGTTGTTCAAGTCGCGCGCCGTCGTGATCACAAACGAGGGATTTTATCAGGTTGTCTTGCTTGTCCGCAGGCGCAGCAGCCGCTCCGGAGCGGCGAAAGTGTCGCTGCGCGATTCCTCCCAGTAATCGCGGAACACGGCGTGACGGGGAATGCGCCCCTCCAGAAGTTCGCCCGGCTCGAGGAAGCGATACAGCGCCGCGAACGAGCGCACCTCGGTATTGGAAACGCGGCGCAGGATGTGCTCGGGGCCCAGTTCGTCGGGATGGCTCAGGCCCGCGGCGCACAGCAGGTCGCGCAGCGCGCGCAGGGTGTTGTCGTGGTACTCGGCGACGCGGGTGGTCTTGTCGGGTACGTCGAGGTGCTTCCAGCGGCTCGGATCCTGGGTCGCGATTCCGGTCGGACAGCGATTGGTATGGCAGCTCAGCGACTGGATGCATCCCAGCGAGAACATGAAACCGCGCGCGGCGTTGCACCAGTCGGCCCCCAACGCCATGGTGCGGGCGATGTCGAACGCGCTGACCACCTTGCCGGCTGCGCCGACCTTGATGCGGTCGCGCAGGCCCAGTCCGACCAGGGTGTTGTGCACCAGCAGCAATCCTTCGTGCATCGGCACGCCGACGTGATCGACGAACTCGGCCGGCGCCGCGCCGGTGCCGCCTTCGGCACCATCGACCACGATGAAATCCGGCAACAGTTCCGGACGCGATGCCGCACTCTCCTGCATGGCCTTGGCGATCCCGAACCATTCCCACGGATGTCCGATCGCCAGCTTGAAGCCGGTCGGCTTGCCGCCGGATTTCTCGCGCAGGCGAGCGACGAACTCCAGCAGGCCCAGCGGGGTCGAGAACGCCGAATGCTTCGCCGGCGACACGCAGTCCTGCCCCATCGGCACGTCGCGCGTCGCGGCGATCTCGGGACTGAGCTTGGCCGCCGGAAGCACCCCGCCGTGGCCCGGCTTGGCGCCCTGCGAGAGCTTGATCTCGATCATCTTCACCTGCGGGTCGTTGGCCTGCTCGGTGAAGCGCGCCTCGTTGAAACTGCCGTCGTGGTTGCGGCAACCGAAGTAGCCCGAGCCCAGCTCCCACACCAGGTCGCCGCCGTTCTCGCGGTGGTAGGGCGAGATCGAGCCTTCGCCGGTATCGTGATAGAAGTTGCCGCGCCTGGCGCCGCCGTTGAGGGCGCGAATCGCCGCCGCCGACAGCGCACCGAAGCTCATCGCGGAAATGTTGAACACGCTGGCCGAATACGGTTGCTTCGATCCGGCGCCGATCGTGATCCGGAAATCGTGATCGGCCACTTCGGCCGGCGCCATCGAATGGTTGATCCATTCGTAATCGGTGCCGTAGACATTGCGCAGCGTGCCGAACGGCCGCACGTCGTTGACGGCCTTGGCGCGCTGGTAGACCAGGGCGCGCTGCTCGCGCGAGAACGGCACCTTGTCGGTGTCGGCCTGGATGAAGTACTGCCGGATCTCCGGGCCGATGGTCTCCAGCCCGTAGCGGAAATTGGCCAGCAGCGGGTAATTGCGGCGCAGCGTGCTCTTGCGCTGGAGCATGTCGAACGTGCCCATCAGCGCCAGCCCGCCGAACACCGCCACGCCCCACCACGCCAGCGAAAACCGGAATGCCAGGGCCAGCATGACCAGGGCAAGGACGATGCTGGAGACGTAGGCGGTATAGCGGGACATGACGGCTCCTGCGCTGGTTTGACCATTGGTGCCCGGAGTGGGGATCGAACCCACATGGCCTTGCGGCCGAGGGATTTTAAGTCCCTTGCGTCTACCAGTTTCGCCACCCGGGCCCGTTGCCGAAGCTTAACGCGAAGGTGGCTTGCTTGGCCTGTTATTCGTTGTTCGGGCGTTCGGTGTGGTGATGGCAGGGGACAATCGGCGGCATGGATGCCGCCGATTAGCCTACATGGACGTACTTGCGGCGTGTCCCCTGCCATCATCACACCGAACGCACGCGCGCATGATTTTCACGGCCGCCGCAAACGAAGAGGCCCCGCAATTGCGGGGCCTTTGGTTTGGAGGCCGAGGTCGGAATTGAACCGGCGTACGCGGATTTGCAGTCCGCTGCATGACCACTCTGCCACCCGGCCGGTGGACTACATCGCGCGCATTCTTTCATACGTCATTGCGTCGCGCGATCCAAAAACAACGAAGCCCCGCGGACGGGGCTTCATCGTGGATATGGAGCGGGAAACGAGACTCGAACTCGCGACCCCGACCTTGGCAAGGTCGTGCTCTACCAACTGAGCTATTCCCGCGTTGAGCCGCGTATTTTACGGGATCACCTGCCGCTGTCAACAGATTGCGGCGGATCGTCGCGCAACGCCGGCCACGCGGCGCGCAGGTACTCGAAGCCCGACCACAGGGTCAGCAGCGCCGCCGCGGCCAGCAGCCATTCGCCGATCAGGAACACCGGGATGCCCCACAGCGGGTCGCGGTAGAGCAGGAAGCCCAGCGCGACCATCTGCACCGCGGTCTTGACCTTGCCGATCATTGCCACCGAGACCTTGGCATGCTGACCGATTTCGGCCATCCACTCGCGCAGGGCCGACACCGCGATCTCGCGGCCGATGATGACGCTGGCCCACAGCGCCATCCACACGGTGTGATGGTGCTGGACGGTGACGACCAGCGCCGTGGTGACCATGAGCTTGTCGGCCACCGGGTCGAGGAACGCCCCGAAGCGCGAGGACAGACGGTAGCGACGGGCGATCCAGCCGTCCAGCCAGTCGGTGAGTGAAGCCAGGACGAAGACCGCGGTGGCAAGGGGGTTGGACCAGCGACCGCCGAGGTAATAGACGGCGACCAGCACAGGGATCAGGGCGATCCGGCCGAGCGTCAGCCAGGTGGGGAGGGTCACGGTCATCCGGGTATTCTAAGTCAACGTCGAACCGGCCTTGGGTCGCCATCATCGCGAAGACCTCGACCAACCATCCCGGCGGAGATCGAGAGACAGGCTATCGAGGCGTCGCCTCGCCCATCCCGTGCAGGTGCTCCCAGATCCGCTGCGCCAGCGCGCTGTTGACGCCTTCGACACGGGCGATCTCGTCGACCGCCGCCGCCTTCAGGCCCGGCAGTCCGCCGAAGTGGCGCAGCAGCGCGGCGCGACGGCGCGGCCCGATGCCGGGGATGTCCTCGAGACGGCTGGTGACGCGGGCCTTCAAGCGCCGCTGCCGGTGTCCGGTGATGGCGAAGCGATGCGCTTCATCGCGCACCTGCTGGACCAGCTGCAGCGCCGGCGAGGCCGGCCCCGGCTCCACTTCGCGCCCGTCCGGAAGCAACAGGGTTTCCGCGCCCGGCTTGCGCTCCGGCCCCTTGGCCACGCCGACCAGCGCCACCCCGTCGACGCTGGCTTCCAGCAACACCGCACGCGCCTGCGCCACCTGCCCCGCCCCGCCGTCGATCAGCAGGACATCGGGCACCACCGCGTCCGGCGCGGCCTCGGCCACCGGACGGAAGCGCCGCTGCAGCGCCTGATGCATCGCCGCGTAGTCGTCGCCGGGCTGGATGCCGGTGATGTTGTAGCGCCGGTACTGCTTGCGCACCGGCCCTTGCGCATCGAACACAACGCAGGAAGCGACGGTGGCTTCGCCCAGGGTGTGGCTGATGTCGAAGCACTCGATCAGGTTGGGCAGCTCCGTCAGTCCGAGCAGATCGCGCAGCGCCTCGACCCGCGCCTGCTGGGCGCCGCTGCTGGTCACTTCCGCGGCCAGCGCCAGCGCGGCGTTGCGGCGAACCATGTCGAGCTTGGCCGCGCGTTCGCCGCGCACGCTGGTGCGCAGCGCGACGCGGTGGCCGGCACGCTCGCCCAGCGCCCGTTCGATCAATTCGCGCTCGGGAATGTCGCGGTCGAGCACGATCTCGCCGGGCGCTGTGTGTTCGTTGTAGTACTGCGAAACGAAGGCGCCCAGCACTTCCCCGGCGCTGTCCTCGCCGTTGGTCCTGGGGAAGAACGCATGTGTGCCCAGGTTGCGGCCGGCGCGGAAGGCCAGCAGCAGCACGCAGGCCGAGCCGCCCTGCTGGGCCACCGCCAGCACGTCGAGATCGGCGCTGCGGCCGTCCATGGTCTGCCGCGATTGCAACTTTCGGATCGAGGCGATCATGTCGCGCAGTTGCGCGGCTTTCTCGAATTCCAGCGCATCGCTGGCCGCCTGCATCGACGCGGTCAGTTCGGCGCCCAGTTCGTCGCTGCGCCCTTCGAGGAACAGCTCGGCGCGGCGCACCGACTCCGCATAGGCGGCGGGATCGATCAGGTTCACGCAGGGCGCGCTGCAGCGACCGATCTGGTACTGCAGGCAGGGCCGGCTGCGATTCTTGAACACGCTGTTCTCGCAATTGCGCAGCCGGAACAGCTTGTGCATCAGATTGAGCGTCTCGCGCACCGAGGTGACGTTCGGATACGGTCCGAAATAGCGGCCGGGGATCGTGCGCGGCCCGCGGTGCAGGGTCAGCCGCGGGAACTCGTCGGCGGTGATCAGCACATAGGGGTAGCTCTTGTCGTCGCGCAGCATCACGTTGTAGCGCGGCTGCAGCGACTTGATCAGTTCGTTTTCCAGCACCAGCGCGTCGGCTTCGCTGCGGGTGACGGTGACCTCGATGCGCGCCACCTGTGCCAGCATCGCCATGATGCGGGTCGGCTTCGGGGCGGCGTTGAAATAGCTGCCGACACGGTTGCGCAGGGCGCGGGCCTTGCCGACGTACAGGACCGTGTCGGCGGCATCGATCATCCGGTACACGCCCGGCGCCAGCGGCAGTCCGGCGGCAAAGGCGTGGCCGTCGAAGGTGGCGGCGTCGGAGGCGCGCTTGCCCATGCGCGTGCCGGTCAGTGCCGGCCCTCGCTCAGGCGGGCGACGATGCCCGCGGCGGCGGCGTCGATCAGACGGAAGGCGCGCTCGAAATCGCGCGCGCTGCCATAGTAGGGATCGGGCACATCCTTGTTGCCCACGCCCGCCCAATCGAGCAGCAGTTCGACGTCGGCGTGGGCGGTGCGCGGTTTTCGCACCCGGGCTTCGTGCAGGATGGTGCGGTCGGCGCACAGGATCAGGTCGAATTCGTCGAAATCCTCGTACTGCAGCCGGCGCGCGCGCAGGCCGGCGATGTCGATGTCGTGGCGCTGCGCGCATTCGATCGCGCGCGGATCGGGCGCGCAGCCGACGTGGGAGTCGCCGGTGCCCACCGAGTCCACCCGCACCCGCTTGTCCAGCCCGGCGGCGGCCAGGCGCGCGCGCAGCACGCCCTCGGCGGTCGGGGAGCGGCAGATGTTGCCCAGGCACACCATCAGGATCGAAAACGGTCGCGTCATGCGGTTTCTTGCAGTTGCCCGTAAATGCGCTGCGCGCGCGTCAAGTCGGCTTCGGTATCGACGCCGGGCGGAAACGGCGAAGGCGCCAGTTCCACCGCGATCCGCCAGCCGGCTTCGAGCGCGCGCAGTTGTTCGAGGGATTCGAGCCGTTCCAGCCGGCCCGGCGGCAGGGCGGCAAACGCCCGCAGCGCCGCGACGCGGTAGCCGTAGATGCCGACATGCCGCAGCCACTGCCCTTCCGGCAGCACGCTGCGGTCATGGGCAAAGGCATCGCGCGGCCAGGGCACAGGAGCGCGGCTGAAATACAGCGCATCGCCGTTGCCCGCGCGAACGACCTTGACGGCGTTCGGATCGAGCAGGATTTCGACATCGGCAATCGGCGTGGCCAACGTGGCGATCCCCGCGCCGCTGTCGGCCAGGGTGCGCGCCACGCAGACGATGCCGTCCACCGGCGCGAAGGGCTCGTCGCCCTGCAGGTTGACGACGATGGCGTCATCGGCCCAACCGGCAATGCCGGCGCACTCGGCGAGGCGGTCGGTCCCCGAGGCATGGTCGGGCGAAGTCATCGCCACCTGCACCCCGCTGCCGGCCAGCGCATCGGCGATGCGCGCGTCGTCGGTCGCCACCCAGACCGCGCTGGCACCGGCCGCCAACGCCCGGCGGGCGACCTGCAGCACCATCGGCACGCCGCCGATCGGTCGCAGCGGCTTGCCGGGCAGCCGGGTCGAGGCGTGGCGCGCGGGGATGGCGACGATGAAGCCGGGCGTGGTCATGCGCCCATTATGGGGGAGCGCGCCGCGCGGGACGAATCTGTTGACATGTCGGGCTTCCTAGAGAGCGTTTTTTGACGCGGATTCACGCGGAAAAAGCGGATCGAGCAAAGCTTTTGTGCTTGAAACCGCACTTGATCCCGTTCGGGTTTTATCCGCGTAAATCCGCGAAAATCCGCGTCAAAAACGCTTCCCGAGCATCAGCCCCGCTCCGGTAGCCTGGCCAGCAAGGCATCCTTGAACGCGTCCGGCAATCGCGCCGAGACCGGCACCGCGTACCAGTCCGGCCGGGCGATCGCGCGACATTTCTCCGCGTCCTTTTCGGTCATCAACACCGGCAGGGCGCTGCCGAAATCGAAATCGTCCTGGACATAGGCGTGGTGGTCGGCGAACGCATGCGGAACAACGCCAATACCCAGCCCGCGCAGCATCGTGAAAAAGCGATCGGGTTCGCCGATCCCGGCCACGGCGTGGACGCGCTGGCCGGCAAATGCCGACAGCGGAACCCCGCGCCCGCCCACCAGCGGGCGAACCTCGCCGACCTCCAGCCACATGGGCCATTCCCGGCCCGCCCCCGTCGCACATCCAGCCGCCATGGTCGGATCGACGACCTCGGTGCCCTCGGGCTGGCCGAGGTTGAGCACCCGGAACGCGCAGTCGGCGGCGCGCTCGAGCGGTTCGCGCAGCGGTCCGGCCGGGAGCAGGCGCCCGTTGCCGTAGCGGCGCCGCACGTCCTGCACCTCGATTTCGACATCGCGGGCCAACCGGTAATGCTGGAGTCCGTCGTCGCAAACCACCACGTCGCAGCCAGCTGCCGCCAGCGCCTGCGCGGCCGCCACGCGATCGACGTCGACCCGCACCTTCGCGCCGGTGCGCAGCGCGATCAGCAGCGGTTCGTCGCCCACCAGGGCCGGCTCCGACCGCGCATCGACCCAGCCCGGCGTCTTCTCATCCGCACGCCCGTATCCGCGGCTGGCGACGCCGGGGGTGAAACCCGCGCGCTGCAGGTATTCCACCAGCGCAATGCTCAGCGGCGTCTTGCCGCTGCCGCCGGCCACCAGATTGCCGACCACGATCACCGGAACGCCCGGATGCGTGCGCTTGAGGAGGCCCTTGCGGTATCCGAACCGACGCGACGCCACGAGGATGCCGTACACCGGCGCCAGCAGCCTGGCCCAAAGCGGCGGTGCGTCTCCCTCGAACCACCAGCGCGGCGTTGTCGGCGCGCGCCGTCCGCTCACGCCCCGCCCTCCTGGAACTGCATGCGGTGCAGCTGCGCGTAGATGCCTCCCCGCGCCAGCAGCTGCGCGTGGGTGCCCCGCTCGACGATCCGCCCCTCGTCGAGCACGAGGATCTGGTCGGCGCGTTCCACGGTCGAGAGCCGGTGCGCAACCACCAGAGTGGTGCGGTCCGGCATCAATTGCGTGAGCGCTTCCTGGACCAGGCGTTCGGATGCGTTGTCGAGCGCCGCGGTCGCCTCGTCGAGAATCAGGATCGGCGCATCCTTGAGCACCGCGCGGGCGATCGCCAGCCGCTGGCGCTGGCCGCCGGACAGCGACCCGCCCTTGGGTCCGACCTGCGATTGCAGGCCCTGCGGCATGCGTTCGATGAACTCCATCGCATTGGCCGCCCGCACCGCCCTGTCCACCGCCGCCGGATCGGCGTCGCGCAGTTCGCCGTAGGCCACGTTCTCGGCCACGCTGCCGTCGAACAGCATGACCTGCTGGCCGACCATGGCGATCTGCCGGCGCAGATCGGCCAGCCGGTAGTCGGTCAGCGGATGGCCATCGAGCAGGATTGCACCGCCGGTGGGCTCGTAGAACCGGGGAATCAGCTTGACCAGGGTCGATTTGCCGCTGCCGGAGCGGCCGACCAGCGCCGTGACGGTGCCCGGACGCGCGGTGAAGCTGACGCCGTCCAGCGCCGGGCCCTCGCGGCCCTCGTAGTGCATCCGCACGTCGCGGAATTCGACCAGTCCCTCGCAGCGTTGCAGCGTGCGGGTGCCGGCATCCTCCTCGTCGGGCGCGTCGAGCACCGTGAACAGGCGCTCGGCCGAGGCGATGCCGCGATGGAGCATGCCCTGCACATTGGTGAGCTGCTTGAGCGCCGGGATGATCGCCATCATCGACATCATCAGCTGCACGAAGCCGCCCGCGCTCAGGCGCCCGGCCAGCGCCTCGCGCCCGGCCAGCAGCAGCAGCACGGCCAACCCGGTGGCGCCGGTGAGCTGCACGACCGCCGAAAACAGGCCGCGGGTTCCCTCGACGCGCAGGAACAGCTTGAGATTCTGGTTGGCCAGCGCGGTGTATCGCTCCATTTCCACCGCGCGGGCACCATAGACCTTGACCTCCTGCTGGCCGGTCAGGGCCTGGTCGGCGGCCAGCATCAGCTGGGCCGAGGTTTCCTGCACGCGATGGCCGTAGCGGCGGTAGCGTCGACCCACCCTGTCCATCATCCACGCCACCAGCGGGCCGAGCAGCAGCACCGCCACCGTCACGCGCCAGCTGGCGTAGAGCATCACCGCGATCATGGCCGCGGCCTGCAGGCTCTGCTGGACCATGACCTTGCCGGAATCGATCACCGCCTGCGCAAGCTGGTCGCTGTCCGAGCTCAACCGCACCAGCATCGACGGCACCGGCTCGGAGTCGAAGCGCAGCCCGGGCAGGCGCAGGTACTTGTCCATCGCCGTCACCCGCATGTCGCGGGCGATGCCGCGCGCCGCCTTGGCCATGTTCAGGTCGGTGACATAGCCGGCAGCGCCGCGGACGACGAAGATCGCGATGATCGCCAGCGGCAGCAGCAGGCTGAACTGCTGGTTCTTCAGCACGAAGGTTTCATCGACCATGGGCTTGGTCAGCCAGGCGAAGGCGCCGGCTGCGGCGGCTTCCACGATCATGCTCGCGGCCGCGATCAACAGCACGAGGCGGTAGTGCCGCGTCAGGCCGAGCAGGCGCCGGTACACCGCCCAGGCCGAACCCGAGCCGCCGCTCATCGCCTGTCGCCCTGCGCGGGCACCTGCGGCGCTGTGGCATTGGCGATCCGCCGGAACCCGAGCTGCGCCAGCGCCTCATAGGCGGTGACGACCGCCTGCCACGGCGTGCGGGCATCGGCGCGGATCAGCACCACGCGCTCGCGGTCGCTGCCGGCCACGTCCGCCAGCGCTTGCTTGAGCGAATCGAGATCGGTGCGCAGCACCTCGCGATCCCCGACGAAATAGCGCCCGTCGGCGTTGATCAGGATCCCCAGCGGCTGGTTGGCCGAGGTGGCCGGCTCGCCGCCGGCCTTGGGCAACTCGATCTTGAGCACCGAACGCGCATCGAAGGTGGTGGTGACGACGAAGAAGATCAGCAGGCACAGCACCACGTCGATCAACGGGATCAGGTTGATCTCGGGGCTGTCGTCTTCACGGTGGTCGGCGATTCGCACGCGTTGCGCCTTCAGTTCGCCTGCCGCGCGTTGGCGTGGGCGGTGGCGTCCAGCACGTCCTGCAGCTGCATCGCCTCATGCTCCATGTCCACGATGTAGCTGGCGATCCGGCCGCGGAAATAGCGATGGAAGGCCAGCGCCGGAATCGCCACGATCATGCCGGTCGCCGTGCACACCAGAGCCTTGCCGATCCCGCCCGCCAGTTGGGTGGCATCGCCGATGCCGTGGTCGAGGATGCCCAGGAACAGCTGGATCATGCCGACCACGGTGCCGAACAAGCCCAGCAGCGGGCCGGCGGCGGCGATCGTGCCCAGCGAGTTGAGGAAGCGCTCCATCCGGTGGACGAGGTGGCGGCCCACGTCCTCGACCCGCTCGCGGATGATTTCCCGATCGCGGTGACGCACGTCGAGTTCGGCAGCCAGCAGCGCCCCCAGCGGCGAGGTGGCGCGCAGCGAATCGATGTGGGCCGGGTCGAGCGCGTTCCCACGGGCCACCCAATCGCGCACCTCGTTGCCCAGGCCGGGCGGCAGGACGCGCTCGCGACGCAGGCTCCAGAAGCGCTCCACCACGATCGCAAGCGCAGCCACGGTCAGCAGCAACAGCGGGATCATCGGCCAGCCTCCGGCCTTGATCAATTCCAGCACGGGTCGAACCTCCGGCCCTCATGGCCGTCATCACTCAGGCGCGTAGCATAGCCCAGCCGACTGCCCGCGCCGACGCACGGCGTCCCAGGCGCGCATCCGGAAACTGCGGTATTCCCGCACGCGCAGGCCTTCCCGACCCAGCCAGACCCGCAACGCGCCGGAACGGGCGGTGTCCAGCACTTCGGCCCCGGCGTCGCACCAGCGCCGCACGACCTGCGGCCGCGGATGGCGGAATCGGTTGTCCGCCCCCGAGGACACCAGCGCCAGGCGTGCACCGACGGCGGCGATGAAGGCAGGATCCGAAGAGCCGTCGCTGCCGTGGTGGGGCACCAGCACGACGTCGCTGCGCAGCCTGGAGGCGCGTTCATGCACCAGCTTGCGCTCGGCATAGCCGCCAATGTCGCCGGGCAACAGGACACTGCCGAAGGCGGTTTCGACATGCAGGACGCAGCTGGCTTCATTGCCCAGATAGGGGAATCCCTTTCCCGGGTGCAGGAGCGTGAATCGCACGTCGTCCCAGACCCAGCTTTGGCCGGCAATGCAGTCGCGGCTGCCAGGCGACGGACTGCCGGCCGGAGCCAGGACCTCCGGCATCGGGAACTCCGTCGCCACGGCGTTGCGGCCGCCGGCATGGTCCATGTCGCCGTGGCTGACGATTCCGGCATCCAGATGGCGCAGGCCCAACCCGTGCAACGCGGGCACGACGGCACGTTCACCGGCATCAAAGCCGTCGGGCACGGCCGGCCCCATGTCGAACAGCAGCGCATGATTCCGGGTTCGGACCAGCACCGACAGTCCCTGGCCCACGTCAATCGTGGTCAGATCCAGTTCGCCCGGCCCCGGCAGTTCCAGCGGTGGATGCAGCAGCGGCAGCCACAGCAACAGCGCCAGCCAGCGCCCCGGCAGACCGCGCGGGAGCAGTAGCCAGAACGCCGAAAGCAGCGCCAGTGGCAGCGCATACCAGCGCGGCTCCGGCAGCCACAGCATGGCCAGCGGGCTGTCCGCGATCCGCACGAGCGCCGGCCAGAGCAGATCGAAGCACCACGCCGCCGCCTGCCAGAACCAGGCACCCCAGCCGGCATGGAGGCTGTCGGCGAGGCCGCCGAGCAGGCTCAGCGGAACCACCACCAGGCTCCACCACGGCACCGCTGCCAGGTTGGCCAACGGTCCGGCGGTCGAGGCCTGCCCGAACAGGACCACGCACAGCGGCAACAGGCCAAGACTGGCCACCGCCTGCGCCGAAACGAAGCCCTGCAGCAGGCCGCGCAAACCAGCACCGTCGCCTTCCGGCAGGCACCACAGCAACCAGGCCACGCCGGCGAAACTCAGCCAGAATCCGGCGCCAAGCACCGCCAGCGGGTCGAGCAGCAACAGGACGATGCAGCCCAGCGCCAGAGTGTCGGGCAGCCGTTGCCGCCGGCGCAGCCAGCGGGTGGCCACCAGAGCCGCGATCATCACCGCAGTGCGCAAGGTCGGCACCGCCATGCCGGTCAGCAGGGCATAGCCGAACGCGCCGAGGATCGCCCCGCCTCCGGCGGCGAACTGGCGCGGCTGCCAGCGACACAGCGCGGGGAACAACCACCACAGCGCCGCCGCCAGCAGCGCGCAAAAGCCGGCAACCAGACCGACGTGGAAGCCGGAGATGGCGATCAGATGGGTCAGCCCGGCCGCGCGCAGGCGGGTCCAGTCGGTCTGGTCGAGGAATCGGGTGTCGCCGAGCGCCAACGCACGCACGTAGCGCGAGGACTCGCCGCTGACGGCGGCAGCGATCCGTGCGCTCATGCGCTCGCGCCAGGCGTCGATTCCGGACGGCCCGTCCAGCCGCCGCGCGCGCAGCGGCTTGACGACATGGCCGGTCGCGGCAATGCGTGCGGCCAGCGCGTATTTCTCGGCATCGCTGCCCCCCGGGTTGCGCAGCCCGCGCGGTGCGCGCAGGCGCACCGGAAACCGCCAGCGACTGCCCGCCTGCAGCGCCGCGCGCGGGCGGGGATCGTCGTCGTACCAGCTCAGCCGGACGATTTCGCCGCGCAGCGCTTCCGGTTGCCCGGCATCATCATCGACCACGAATTCGAACCGGGGGCGCGTAGGTTCGGCGACGGGAAGGTCGCGGATCTGGCCGCTGAGCGTGACGGGTCTGCCCTGCAGGCGCTCGGGCAGCTGCGCATCGAGCGCCGCCGTGGCCTGAAGACCGGCAAACGCCAGACCGATCAGGAACACGCCCAGCATTCGCAGCGCCGTCTTGCGCCAGGCAAGAGCCACGCCGGAGACGAACAGCGCCAGCAGCAGCCAGCGCGGCGGAAACGCCGGCAGCAGCAGGCAGACGCCGACCCCCGCCAGCAGGGCAATGGCGCCTGCTGGGCCGAACAGCGGCGGCGCAGACGCGCCCCGCAGGGATCGCACCCCAATTCCCGCGATCAGTGAACCGGGCGCGGCTGTCCAGCAACGGGTGGCGGCATTGGCCATGCCGCCAGTCTGCCCACCGTCGATTGCCCGGGGGATCGGCGAATGCGGCGCCGCGAGGTCGGATTTTTCCGATCCCCGTCTGCGCCGGGGCAGCCGTCAGACCTCGAAGGTCGCCAGCGCCTGCAGCCGTCCCTCGCGCAACTCCAGCACGCGATCGAGCCGGCGCGCGAGGCGGCGGTCGTGGGTCACCACCACGAGGCTGGTGGCGTGGGCCCGATTGAGTTCGAGCATCATCTCGAACACGGTGTCCGCCGTCTTGTCGTCGAGGTTTCCGGTCGGCTCATCGCCGAGCACGCAGGCCGGATTGTTGGCCAGGGCGCGCGCGACCGCGGCGCGCTGGCGTTCGCCGCCGGACAGTTCGCCGGGCTTGTGCGTCAGCCGGTGTCCGAGCCCGACCGATTCCAGCAATGCCTGCGCACGCTGCCGCGCCTCGGCGGTGGGACGCCCGGCCAACAGCACCGGCATCATCACGTTTTCCAGCGCGGTGAATTCCGGCAGCAGGTGGTGGAACTGGTAGATGAAACCGAGTGCGGCATTGCGCAGTCGCCCGCGCGACGCATCGGACAGGGCGCTCATTTTCTGCCCGGCGACGTAGACCTCCCCGATCGTCGGGACATCCAGGCCGCCCAGCAGATGCAGAAGGGTGCTCTTGCCCACGCCCGACGCACCGACAATGGCGACGGTCTCCCCGCGCGCAACGGCAAGGTCGAGGCCGTCGAACACCGGTGTGTGCAGCCCGCCCTCGCGGTAGGTCTTGCCCAGCCGTTCCGCCCGGATCACTTCGCCGTCAGGCGCCGATGACGCCACGCGATCCTCATTCATAGCGCAGCGCCTCCGCCGGTGCCGTGCGCGCCGCGCGCCAGGCCGGATACAGGGTGGCGAGGAACGCCATGCCGAGCGCGACGCAGGAGATCGTCGCGACGTCCGATGCCTGCAGATCGGTCGGCAGTCCGGTGATGTAATACACGTCCTCCGGCAGCAGCTTGACGTGCAACAGCAGTTCGATGCCGTGCAGGATGGCGTCCAGGTTCAAGGTCAGCAGCACTCCGCCAACGACGCCGGCCAAGGTGCCGATGATCCCGATCAGACTGCCTTGCACCATGAACACCTGCATCACCTTGCCCGGCGTCAGGCCCAGCGTGCGCAGGATGGCGATGTCGGCCTGCTTGTCGGTCACCAGCATCACCTGCGAGGACACCAGGTTGAACGCCCCCATCGCCACCAGCAGCGACAGCAGGATCGCCATCACCGTCTTTTCCATCTTCAGCGCGCGGAACAGATTGGCGTTGTCCTGGGTCCAGTCGCTGACCCGGTACGGGCCCTTGAGCGCCAGCGCCAGGTCGCGCGCCACGTCGAAGGCCCGGTCCATGTCGTGCATCTTCAGGCGCACGCCGGTGACGCCCTGCCCCATCCGCAACACCCGCTGCAGGTCTTCGAGGTTGACCACCGCCAGCCCCTTGTCGAATTCGTTGTAGCCGGCCTCGAAGATGCCGCTGACGCGAAACCGCTTCATGGTCTGCACGCCGCCGACCGGCGTGCTGCGGAATTCGGCCAGTGTGACGATGACGTCGTCGCCCACGCGCACGCCCAGCCACAGCGCAAGTTCGCGTCCGAGCACGATGTTGAAGCTGCCGGGCGTCAGGTCGGCGAGCCTGCCCTGCACCATCCTGTCGGCGAGAACCGACACCCGCGCCTCCTCGGCCGGGAGCACGCCGCGCACCATCGCCGGCTGGTTGTTGGCGCCGGAAATCAGGGCTTCCTTCTCGATGTAGGGCGCCGCACCGGCAACGCGCGCATCCTTCAGCGCCACCTGCACGGCATGCCGCCAGTCCTGCAGCGGCTCGCCATAGCCGCTGACGGTGGCGTGCGCGGCCATGCCGAGCATGCGGTCGCGGATTTCCTTCTGGAAGCCGCTCATCACCGCCAGCGTGGTGATCAGCGCGGTGACACCCAGCGCGATGCCGAGGATCGAGGCCAGCGAGATGAAGGAAATGAAGCCGTTGCGACGTTTGGCGCGCAGGTAGCGCAAGCCGATGGCGACGGGGACGGGTTTGTACATCGGGGGCCCTTGCAGTGACCGCCTATCGTGCCACCGAAGCCGTTTTCGATACAGCGTCGCGCCGCCGCGCGGCCAGCCGCAGTTCACGTCGCGCCGCAGCGTCGAGCACGTCCGGCCAGAACACGAGGTATTGGCGGGGGCCGCCGGCAGGCGACTGCCAGTCCAGAAACGCCAGCGGGCCGCGCCAGCGCAAGTGCAGGTCCCGCATGGGGGCGCCATCGCAGCTTGCCTCCGACTGCGGATCGGCGATGAGCACCCAGCGCTGCGGCGCGCGCAGGCTCTTGCATGCGCCACGCGCCCCGGACAGGCCCGCCAGCAACGCCACAGGCCACGCCAGCGCGGCCGGGAGTTCGCTGGCAAGCACCGACAGCGGCGCCAGCAGCGCCAGCGCCCACAGCATCAGCGCACAGGCTCGCGAGGGGCGCCAGAGGAAGCCGCCGCGCGGCAACGCCGGTTCAGGCGCGGACAGGCAGGTTGCGGATGTCGTCGACGAGCGCGGCGAGCCCTGGGTCATCGGGGGATTCCCGTCCGGAAAGCCAGCGCCAGAGTCTGTCGTCTTCGCAGTCCAGAAGCTGCAGGAAAACCGCCCGTTGCGCCATCGGACTTTGCCGCCAGCGGCGCTCCAGCCAGCGCGCCAGCAGCACGTCCAGTTCCATCATCCCGCGCCGGGCGCGCCAGCGGACCTTGTTGAATTCGACGTCTTCGTTCATCGGCATCGCGGGGATCGCGCCATTGGCATCACGACAGCCCCGCGTCCCGGCCCCTGCACGCAGCCGTTCACATCTTCCGCGCCAGCATCAGCTTCTTGATTTCCGCGATCGCCTTGGCCGGATTCAGGCCCTTGGGGCAGGTGCGGGTGCAGTTCATGATGGTGTGGCAGCGGTACAGCTTGAACGGGTCTTCCAGTTCGTCCAGGCGGGTCCCGGTGTCCTCGTCGCGGCTGTCCACGATCCAGCGGTAGGCCTGCAGCAGGATCGCCGGACCGAGGTAGCGGTCGCCGTTCCACCAGTAGCTCGGGCAGGACGTCGAGCAGCAGGCGCACAGGATGCACTCGTACAGGCCATCGAGCTTCTTGCGGTCCTCGGGGGATTGCAGGCGCTCGCGGTCGGACGGCGCCGGCGACTGGGTGCGGATCCACGGCCGGATGCTGGCGTACTGGGCGTAGAAATGGGTGAGGTCGGGCACCAGATCCTTCACCACCGGCATGTGCGGCAGCGGATGGATCTTGACGTCGCCCTTGTCGACCTTCTCGATCGCGCAGATGCAGGCCAGCGTGTTGGTGCCGTCGATGTTCATCGCGCACGAACCGCAAATCCCCTCGCGGCAGGAGCGGCGGAAGGTCAGGGTCGGGTCGATCTCGTTCTTGATCTTGATCAGCGCGTCCAGCACCATCGGGCCGCATTTGTCCATGTCCACCTCATAGGTGTCCATGCGCGGATTGGCGTCGTCGTCCGGCGACCAGCGATAGATGTGGAAGGTGCGCGGTTTCTTCGCATTGGGCGCGGGCCAGTGCTTGCCCTTCTGGATCTTCGAGTTCTTCGGAAGCGTGAATTCGGCCATTGCCTTGCCTGTGATTTGGTGATGCGTGAACGCCGGAAACCGCTGTCTCTACTTTCCGACCCCCGAACTTCCAACCGCTGCCTTCAGTACACCCGCTTCTTCGGCGGCACCGTCGCCACCTCATCGGTCAGGGTGTTGGTGTGGACCGGACGCGAGTCGAAGGCTACATTGCCGGCTTCGTCCACCGTCACCAGAGTGTGCTTCATCCAATTGTGGTCGTCGCGTTCCGGGAAGTCCTCGCGAGCGTGGGCACCGCGGCTTTCCGGACGCTGCTCGGCCGAATGCATGGTCGCCACCGCCTGGTCCAGCAGGTTGGCCAGTTCCAGCGTTTCGATCAGGTCGGAGTTCCAGATCAGCGAGCGGTCGGTGATGCGTACCTGCTCGAAGGATTTGCGCACCACGTCGATCTTGCCGCAGCCTTCCTTGAGCGACTGCGCGGTGCGGAACACCGCGGCGTCGGCCTGCATGGTGCGCTGCATGTCCAGCCGGATCTGCGCGGTGGGCAGCTCGCCGCTGGAATGGCGGATGCGGTCGAAGCGGTCCAGCGCCTTGTCGAGAATGTCGCCGGGCAGGTCCTTGTGCGGCGCGTTCGCGGTGTGGGTTTCGGCG
This sequence comes from Thermomonas sp., assembly GCF_025993755.1. Taxonomy (GTDB): domain Bacteria; phylum Pseudomonadota; class Gammaproteobacteria; order Xanthomonadales; family Xanthomonadaceae; genus Thermomonas. The sequence goes on from NZ_JAMQHN010000122.1 coordinate 50,646, forward strand.
CAGCGATTGGCGACGGCACGGCCGAACACCACCAGGTCGAGCAGCGAGTTCGATCCGAGCCGGTTGCCGCCGTGCACCGAGACGCAGGCCGCCTCACCGATGGCGTACAGACCCGGCACCTGGACGTCGTTGTTCTCGCCGACCTTCTGCACCACCTCGCCGTGGTGGTTGGTCGGGATACCGCCCATGTTGTAGTGGACGGTCGGCAGCACCGGGATCGGCTCCTTGGTGACGTCGACACCGGCGAAGATGCGCGCCGACTCGGCGATGCCGGGCAGGCGCTCGTGGATGACCTCGGGGCCGAGGTGCATCAGGTTCAGGAAGGCGTGGTCCTTGTGCTCGCCGACGCCGCGGCCTTCGCGGATCTCGATGGTGATCGCGCGGCTGACCACGTCGCGCGAGGCCAGATCCTTGGCGCTGGGCGCGTAGCGCTCCATGAAGCGCTCGCCGGCGGAATTGGTGAGGTAGCCGCCCTCGCCGCGCACGCCCTCGGTGATCAGGCAGCCGGCGCCGTAGATGCCGGTGGGATGGAACTGCACGAACTCCATGTCCTGCAACGCCAGCCCGGCGCGCAGCGCCATGCCGCCGCCGTCGCCGGTGCAGGTGTGCGCCGAGGTGCAGCTGAAGTAGGCGCGTCCGTAGCCGCCGGTGGCCAGCACCACGCCGTGGGCGCGGAAAAAGTGCATCGTGCCTTCGTTCATGTCGAGGGCGAGCACGCCGACGCAGCTGCCGTCGGTGTCGAAGATCAGGTCGATGGCGAAGTATTCGACGAACACGGTCGCGCCGTGCGCCAGCGACTGCTGGTAGAGCGTGTGCAGCATGGCGTGGCCGGTGCGGTCGGCCGCGGCGCAGGTGCGCTGCGCGGTGCCCTGGCCGTAGTGGGTGGTCATGCCGCCGAACGGGCGCTGGTAGATATGACCGTCTTCGGTGCGCGAGAACGGCACGCCGTAGTGCTCGAGCTCGATCACCGCCTGCGGCGCGTTCTTGCACATGTACTCGATCGCGTCCTGATCTCCCAGCCAGTCGCCGCCCTTGACGGTGTCGTAGAAGTGGAAGCGCCAGTCGTCCTCGCCCATGTTGCCGAGCGCGGCGGCGATGCCGCCCTGGGCCGCCACGGTATGGCTGCGGGTCGGGAAAACCTTGCTGATGCAGGCGGTCTTCAGGCCCTTTTCGGCCAGCCCGAAGGTGGCGCGCAGGCCGGAGCCTCCGGCGCCGACCACCAGCATGTCGTACTTGTGTTCCTGGATCTTGTAGGCAGGCATCGGCGATCAGCTCCCAAGCGCGATGCGCAGCACCGCAAGCACGCTGGCGATTCCGGCCAGCGCGCAGACAAGAAGGGTGAGGATGTGCAGGATCACGCCGTTGAGCGGCGTGTGCACGTAGTCTTCGATCACGACCTGCAGCCCCATTCGGGCGTGCCAGAACACCGACACCAGGAACAGGATCAGCACGGTGGCGTTGACCGGATCGGCAACCAGTCCGTGGAAGATTTCGTAGCTCGCGCTGCGCAGGGTCAGGACGATGCCCAGCAGCCACAGCGCGGTGACGCCGATCAGGATGGCGGTGACGCGCTGCCAGATGAAGTGATGGACGCCGTCCTTGCCGGAGCCCCAGTTGCGCGCGGTCTTGAGCGGGTTGCGCAGGTCGTCGATGCGATTGGCCATCACTGCCCCCAATGCGTCAGGACGACGCCCCAGACGATTGCGGTCAACACCACGCTGCCGATCATCGAGATCAGGCTGCTGCGCACGAACTGCGGGATCTGGAAGCCGAGGCCGCCATCCTGCAGCAGGTGGCGGATGCCATTGATCAGGTGGTAGCTCAGCGCCCAGGTGAAGCCCAGCAGCACCACGAGGCCGGGAAGCGAGCCGGCATAGCCGGTGAACCGGGCCCAGCCCTCCGGGCCGGCGGCCAGCGCCACCAGTCCGCAGGTCATCAGCAGGGCGCCCAGCGACAGGGCGATTCCGGTCGCACGGTGATAGATCGAGGTCTGCATCTGCACCTGCCACTTGTAGATCTGCAGGTGCGGCGATAAAGGTCGTTCGCGGGTCGCCATGGGCGGTCGCTTCTCCGTGTTGGCTGGCGGCCGGGGCCGCGTGGCGTGAAAGCGTGGATCAGAAATCGATGCAGCGGCCGTCTTTTTCCCAGTCGCCATAGCGGGTGGGCTCCAGCCCGCTCTTGCGGCCACCATACTCCGGCGGCAATTCGGGGGCCTGCGTGGGCTTCGGGGCTTGTCCGGCGTCGGTCCCGGGCGGCTCGCCCGGAACCTTTCCTACCCCGGATTGGCCTGCTGTCGATGCATTCATGATGGCTTAAGTCTACGTCGCGGCGACGCATCGGGACAAGCGCGGGCGCCGTGATGCGCGAGACATCAGCCCGGATGGGCTCGCCTCTTCAAAGTCCGACACACCCCGGAATTGCGACCTGCGCCGCAAATCCTGCGCCCGTGCTGAAGCCGTGCTTCACCCGACTGGCGCACGGCCGCCTCCCGAGCCATGATGGGCGCGGGAGGTAGCGGATGACGCCAGAGCAATCGCACGTCCAATCCGACGTTTTGGTCATCGGCGGCGGATTGGCGGGAATCGTGACCGCGCTGGAATGCCTGCGCGCCGGCCAGCGCGTGGCGCTGGTCGATCGCGACACGCGCGAGCGTTTCGGCGGACTGGCGCTGTGGGCTTTCGGCGGCATGGCGCTGGTCGGCACCCCGCTGCAGGAACGCGCCGGCATCCCGGACACGCCGGAGCGCGCGCTGCGCGACTGGGTCCGCTTCGGCGAACTCGATCCCAACGACACCTGGCCCTACCTGTGGGCGCAGCACTACGTGGAGCGCTCGCGCAACGACGTCCACGACTGGCTGGAAGCCCACGGCATCGGCTTCCTGCCTGCGGTCAACTGGGTCGAGCGCGGGCGCTTCGGCGAAGGCAACAGCCTGCCGCGTTACCACATCATCTGGGGCACCGCGCAGCGGATGGTCCACCGCCTCGCCGAGGCTCTGCGCACGGCCGGCTCCGGGGGCAAGCTCACCTTGCTGCACCGACACAGCGTGATCGGACTGGAGTACGGGCAGGGACGGATGGCCGGGGCGACCGCGCGCAACGACGAAACCGGCGCCGAAGTGCGACTGGACGCGCCGGTCGTGGTGATCGCCACCGGCGGCATCAACGGCAGCCACGCGCAGGCGCGCCGCAACTGGCCGATCCAGTTGCCGTTGCCGACGCAGATGCTCAACGGCGCCAACCCGCTGTCCGACGGCAAGCTGCACCAGATCGCCACCGGCTTCGGAGCGCAGATCACCCACGCCGGCGAGATGTGGAATTACGCCGCCGGCATCCCCCACCCCAGACCACAGTTCCCGGGCCACGGCCTGTCGCTGATTCCCTGCAAGTCGGCGCTGTGGCTGGACCATCGCGGCCGGCGCATCGGCCCCGAGCCGCTCGTCACCGGTTTCGACACCCACTGGCTGTGCCGGCGCGTCGCCGAGCAGGAAAAGCACTGGACCTGGCACCTGCTCAACCGCAGGATCGCCCTCAAGGAATTCGCGATCTCCGGCGCCGAGCACAACCCGCGCATCCGCGACCGCCAGTTCCTGCATTTCCTGCGCGAAACCCTGCTGGGCAACGCGCGGCTGGTGGACCAGATGCAGCGGGAAGTACCGCAGTTCCTCGTCGACGACAGCCTCGCCGGGCTGGCGGCGCGGATGAACGCGCTGACCGGCAGCGAGGACATCGATCCGGACATCCTGCAAGCCACGGTCGATGCCTTCGACGCCAACTTCGTCGACGGCAAGACACTGGAAAACGACGCCCAGATCCGCGCCATCCAGCACGCCAGACAATGGCGGCCGGACCGCCTGCGCACCTGCAAACCGGCGCCATTGCAGAGACCGGGTTTCGGCCCCTTCATCGCCATCCAGACCCAGCTGATCACCCGCAAGAGCCTGGGCGGGCTGCGCACCGATCTCGACAGCCGCGTGCTCGACGGCAACGACCAGCCGATCGACGGGCTGTACTGCGTCGGCGAAGCGGCGGGATTCGGCGGCGGCGGCTCCTGCGGCAAGCGCTCGCTGGAAGGCACCTTCCTGCCCGGCTGCATCCTCACGGCCCGCGCCGCCGCCCGTTCGATCAAGAAGGCGGGTTGAGGCCATGCCCAACGGTGCCCAGGCCCTGCTGAAGACGCTGGCCGATGCCGGGATCGAGGTTTGCTTCAGCAACCCCGGCACCAGCGAGATGCACTTCGTCGCCGCGCTCGATTCCGAGCCGCGGATGCGCGCGGTGCTGGCGCTGTTCGAGGGCGTGGCCACCGGCGCCGCCGACGGCTACGCGCGGATGGCCGGCAAGCCGGCCGCCACCTTGCTCCACCTCGGCTGCGGCCTCGGCAACGGACTGGCCAACCTGCACAACGCCCGCAAGGGCAAGGTGCCGGTGCTCAACATCGTCGGCGACCACGCCACCTACCACGTGCCGCTCGACGCCCAGCTGCAGTCCGACATCGAGACCGTGGCGCGCAACGTCTCGCCCGGCTTCGTGCGCACCTCGCAAACCACCGCCGCACTGTGCCGCGATGCCGTCGATGCGCTTGCGGCCGCGCGCGGGCTTCCCGGGCAAGTGGCGACCCTGATCCTGCCGGCCGACGTGAGCTGGGGCGAAGGCGGCCAGCCCTGCCCGCCCCCGCCGCCAGCCTCCCCGCAGCTGGCCGATGCGGCGCAGATCGAGGCGATCGCAGCGGCGATCCGCGGCGGTGGCAAGGTCGCCCTGCTGCTGGGCGGGCAGGCGCTGCGCGAGCCGGCGCTGCTGTCGGCGGCGAAGATCGCCGCGCACAGCGGGGTCAGGCTGTATTGCGAAGTCTTTCCCACCAGACTGGAACGCGGCGCCGGCCTGCCCGCCGTCGAGCGCATCGCCTATCTCGCGGAGATGGCGACGCTGCAATTGACCGGCATCCAGCACCTGGTATTGGTCGACGCCAAATCGCCGGTGTCGTTCTTCGCCTATCCGGACAAGGCCAGCGACCTCGTGCCGGAAGGCTGCACCGTGCACACGCTGGCCCGTCCCGACCAGGACGCCGTGTCCAGCCTGGAAAAACTGGTCGAAGCGCTGGGCGCGGCCTCGGCAACGCCCGTGCTGCAGCCCGCCCAGCGCCCATCGCGCCCGCGCGGCAAACTGACCGCGCCCAAGGTCTGCAAGGCCGTGGGCCACCTGCTGCCCGAGCGCGCGATTCTCGTCGATGAAGCCATCACCTCGGGCCTGATGCTCGGCGTGATAACCGCAGGCTGCCCGCGCCACGACCTGCTCACCCTCACCGGCGGCGCGATCGGACAAGGCCTGCCGAATGCCGTCGGCGCGGCGATCGCCTGTCCGGACCGCAAGGTCATCGCGCTGGTCGGCGACGGCGCCGCGATGTACACGGTGCAGGCGCTGTGGTCGATGGCGCGCGAGCGGCTCGACGTGATCGCGATCGTTTTCAACAACGCCAGCTATTCGGTGCTCAACGTCGAACTCGACCGGGTCGGCGCCGGCAGCGGCGGCGGCCCCAAGGCGCGATCGCAGCTCGACCTGCACGCGCCCGGTCTCGATTTTTCCCTGCTGGCGCGCGGCATGGGCGTGTCCGCCGTGCGCACCGACCGCGCCGGCGATTTCTGCAAGGTGCTGGAGCACGCCCTCGCCCGCCCGGGCCCGCACCTGATCGAAGCGGTGATCCCGGAATCTCTCAGCGGCGCCAAGCGCAAGATCCTGCCCTGGCTGCTGCGCAGCCTGCCCAACCTGCCGCAGCCGCTGGCGCGGGCGCTGAAGCGGAAGATTGCGCCCTAGCTTCCTTGCGGATTCCATCGCGGCGTCTGTCAGTCTGTCGAGTCCGCCGCATTTCGGGTTCCGTCGAGGCGTCTGTCGGCCTGTCGAGTCCGCCCCGCCAGACGCGAGGCAACCGGCAGGCCTCCGTGGCCCCCTTCAGGACCGAGCAGGCCATGGATGGCCTGCGGCCGCGAATTGGAGCCGGACGCGGAACCTGAGCGGCGGTTCTGAAGGGGGCCAGCGGAGGACCCGCGACAGAATCCAGCATGCGGTCTCCCCTTATCCGCGCTCCCGCTTACAGTGCATCCGCCGCCGCCACGATGTCTTCATCCTTCGGAATCACGAGGAACGCCGCGCCCGCCAGCGGCGTGTAGGTATCGGCGCCGACCACGCGCTGGAGGGGTTTGCCGCCGAAGCCCGCCTCGGTGATCGCGGTGATGACGCCTTCGCCGATGCCGGCGCTGTGGCGACCCTCGTCGACGACCAGAATGCGCTTGCACTCGCCGGCATGCCTGGCAATCGCCGCCGCATTGAGCGGCACCAGCCAGCGCAGGTCGACCACGCGCACCTTCCAGCCGCGCCTGGCCTCGATCTGCCGCGCCGCGCGCAGGCTCATCGGCACGCCGTTGCCGAAGGTGAAGATCACGCAGTCCTTCGCCTTCGGGTTGTAGATGCGCTCCTCGCCGAGCGTCAGCGCCTGGTCCGGCGCCGGATACTCGGTCAGCCACTGGCCATCGCCGACTTCGTACAGATCCTTGGTCATGTACAGCGCGATGGGTTCAAGGAACACCGTCACCCGGCCGTCGACCTTGGCCAGCGCCGCCAGCGTGCGCAGCATCATCGCCGCATCGTCGCCGCGCGAAGGACAGCCGACCACGAGGCCCGGGATATCGCGCAGCGCGGTGATCGAGTTGTCGTTGTGGAAATGGCCGCCGAAACCGCGCTGATAGCCCAGTCCGGCGATGCGGACCAGCATCGGATTGGCGTACTGGCCGTTGCTGAAGAACTGCAGCGAGCAGGCCTCGCCGCGGAGCTGGTCGATGGCGTTGTGCAGATAGGCCAGGTACTGGATCTCCGGTATCGGCAACATGCCCATGTTGGCGAACCCCTGGGCCATGCCGAGGATGGTGGTTTCATCCAGCAGCGAGTTGAACACCCGACGCGCGCCGAAGGCCTTGTACAGGCCCTTGGTGACAGTATAGACGCCGCCCTTCTGCGCCACGTCCTCGCCGAACAGCAGGCTCTCGGGATACTTGGCGAACAGATCGTGCAGGGCGTTGTTGATCTGGATCGCCAGGTGGCGCGGCGCCTGCTTCTCCGGCAACTTCTCCTCGCCGCCGAAGGCCTTGATGCGGGCCTCCGGTGCCGGAACGCGGGTGGCTTCCGCCATCACCTTGTCCGGGGTGTACGGCGCCAGCGGCCGCATCACCTCGTCCAGCGTTTCGATCCGCGGGCGACGGTCGGCCTCTTCGGCCGCTGCAAAGCACTTGCGACGCGTGTCCTCGTACAGCGCCAGCACCTCGTCCTTGGTCATCAACCCCGACTCCAGCGCGATCTGCGCGCTGCGCAGCAGCGGATCGGCGGCTTCCACCGCGCACAGTTCCTCGATCGAGCGCCACTCGATCTCGAAGTCGGTGCCGGCGTGGCCCATGATGCGGTTGCTGCGCAGATGCAGGAAAGTCGGACGGCGCGTCTTGCGGCAGTGTTCCACCGCGCGCAGCACGTCACCATAGCCGGCGGCCAGGTCGAGGCCGTCGGCGAAAAAATAGTCGAGGTCGGGGCGGTGGCGGAAGGATTCGGCGATCCAGCCGTTCGGTGTCTTCACCGAGATGCCGATGCCGTTGTCCTCGCACACGTACAGCACCGGCGCCGGCAGCTTCTGGTAAGCCATCCAGCTGGTGGCGTTGAACGCCGTCTGCGCGGTGGCGTGGTTGGCGGAAGCGTCGCCGAACGAGCAGATCGCGATGCTGTCGTCGGGGATCGGCAGCGCATGGCCGATGCGCTTGCCGGTCTCGATCGCCACCGCCGTGCCCAGCGCCTTCGGCAGGTGCGAAGCGATCGTCGAGGTCTGCGGCAGCACCCACAGCGGCTTGCTGCCCCAGACCTTGTGGCGACCGCCCGAGGCCGGGTCTTCCGCGCTGGCAGCAAAGCTCAGCGCCGAATCCATGATCGGATCCATGCCCGGAAGCTTGCGGAAACGCTCGGCCATGAAGGCGCCGCTGCGGTAGTGCAGGAAGGCGGGATCGGTGTGCCGCGCCGCGCGCGCCACCATCGCGTTGCCTTCGTGGCCGCTGCTGCCGATGGTGTAGAAGACCTTGTTCTGCACCCGCAACACGCGCGCCATCAGGTCCAGGTGCCGCGAGATCAGCTGCGATTCGAACAACTCGCGGAAGCCCTGCACGGTGAGCGCGCTGCCGTCGAGAATAGCCTCATTTGGCGCCGGCCCCGGCTGCACCCGGCCATCCCACGCCTTGACGAATTCGCTGAAATTGACGTCGCAGATTTCGGCGCGGTTGAGTCCCCGCATGCGGGCCGGGATGGGATGGGGAACGGTGGCGAACATGGCAATGGACCCTGCCGCGGCGCGGCGATGGAACGACACAGGCCGCCGTCCCGGGCGGCCGCGGTCCGCGCGACGGCAACCGCCGCGCGCGGAAGCGACGGTGGAATCAGAAGGCGTTGATCCCGGTCAGCTCGCGGCCGATCACCAGCTGATGCACGGTTTCGGTGCCTTCGTAGGTGATGACGGATTCGAGGTTGAGCGCGTGGCGGATGGCCGCGTGCTCGGTGGTGATGCCGGCGCCACCCAGCAGGTCGCGGCATTCGCGGGCGATGTCAATCGCCATGCGACAGTTGTTCCACTTCGCCAGCGAGACCTGCTGCGGCTGCATGGTGCCGGCATCCTTCAGCCGGCCCAGCTGCAGCGACAGCAGCTGCGCCAGGGTGATGCGGCGGGCCATGTCGGCCATCTTGATCTGGGCGCTCTGGGTGGCGGCCACCGGGCGGCCGAACAGGATCCGCTCCTTGGTGTAGTGGACGACTTCGTCCAAGCAGGCAATGGCGGCGCCGATCGGACCCCAGGTGATGCCGTAGCGGGCCTGGGTCAGACAGCCCAGCGGTCCCTTCAGCCCCTTCACGTTGGGCAGGCGGCTGGAATCCGGCACCCGCACGTTGTCGAAGAACAGCGCACTGGTGACCGACGCGCGCAGCGACATCTTGTGCTTGATTTCCTGCGCGGTGAAACCGGGCATTCCCTTCTCCAGCACGAAGCCCTGGATGCCCTCGTCGGTCTGCGCCCACACGATGGCGATGTCGGCCAGGTTGCCGTTGGTGATCCACATCTTGCTGCCGTTGATCACCCAGTCGTCACCATCGCGGCGGGCATGGGTCTTCATGTTGGCCGGGTCGGAGCCACCGTGCGGCTCGGTCAAGCCGAAGCAGCCGATGACCTTGCCCGCCGCCATGTCCGGCAGCCAGCGCATGCGCTGCTCCTCGCTGCCGTAGGCGTAGATCGGATACATGCACAACGAGCTCTGCACGCTGACGAAGCTGCGGATGCCGGAGTCGCCGCGCTCCAGCTCCTGGCAGATCAGGCCGTAGCTGACGCCGTTGAGGCCGGCGCAACCGTACTTCTCCGGCAGCGACGAACCCAGCAGGCCCATCTCCGCGATCTCCGGCACCAGCTCCTTGGGGAAGCGGCCCGCGTCGAAGGCGTCGCCGATGATCGGGCGCACGCGTTCGTCGGTGAAGCGCGCCACGGTGTCCTGCACCGCGCGTTCTTCCTCGCTCAGCAGGGAGCGGACGTCGTAGAGATCGTACGGATGCAGGGCCATGTTTTCACGGTCGAATTGGACGAACCGCCATTGTAATCGCGCATGCCGCGCAATCGGTACGTGCGATTCGCCAAGCACAACCAGGCGTTACGACCGCCTTTCCGCAAAAGCCGTGCGTTTCGCCAGCATCGCCATGGCGCGCGCCGCCAAACACAGGCGGGGCCGGATCGCTCCGGCCCCGCCACGGGAATTGCACGGGTTGGGCTGCGTCGATCAGCGCAGTGTCGCGCCTTCCACCGCCGCCGTCTGGGTCACCACCCGGCCGTCGATCACCGGCAGCTGGCTGCCCGGATCCTGCTCCATGCGCACGGTGCGCTGCTGACCGTCGAAACGATAGGTCACGTCGTATCCCACCGTCCTGTCGGTATCGCCCAGCGCAATCCGCTCGCCCGGCTTGGTGTCGGTGCGCATCTTGCCGGTGGTGCCGTCAGGATTGCGGTAGGTCACGTTCCACGCCACCGTGCGGGCGCTGGTGGAGGTGCTGTTGACGGTGCGGCAGCGGTGGTCGGTGCGGTTGACCACCTGCCCACCGACGTGGCGACGGTCGATCTCGCGGCCGGCATAGCCGCCGGCCACCGCACCCGCCACCGTGGCCAGCTTGCGGCCATTGCCGCCGCCGACCTGATTGCCGACCAGGCCACCGATGACCGCACCGGCGACGGTGCCGCCGACGTTGCCGTCGCGCTCCGGCAGGCGCTCCTGCACCGTCACGTCCTCGCAGACCTCGCGCGGCGTGCTGGTGGTGCTGGATTCGCGGATCGGCTCGCTGCCGATGACGGTGGCGTACAGCGGCTGGCGCTCGGTGACCGGCTTGACGCCGACGACTTCGGCGAAATCGACCTTCGCACGCGCACTGCCATCGGCCAGCGGCGCGGTGATGGCGTCGTTGCTGCGGCTGTTCATGTAACCAGCGGTGGCGACGCCGCCAACCAGCAGCGCGGCAAGCGCAATGGCAATCGTATTGTTCTTCGGCATGATCCTGCTCCCGCTGAGTTGAGTGATCCCTGTTCCGCAACCGATTGAACCACGGCCAATCTGAATCGATGCCGAGCGAGCCCGAATCGTATCCACTTGCGTTCAGCTTCGCCCACACGATGTTTGCGCCGCGTGCATGCTAGTTTCCCGCCATGGCCAATCCCTTCGTCTCTCCGCTCATGCGCTGGCTCGGCAGGCTCAGCTTCCCGCGTCTGTTCGTGCTGACCGCGGCGCTGTTCTTCCTCGATCTGCTGGTTCCCGACTTCATCCCGCTTGCCGACGAGATCCTGCTGGGCCTCGGCACGCTGCTGCTGTCGCGCTGGAAGAAGCAGCCGGATGCCGGCAAGCCGCCCATCGAGGGGCAGGCAAACCGGCGCTGACCGCGTGATGCGCCTGGTCGACAGCCACAGCCATTTCGACGCCGCCGAATTCGACGCCGACCGCGCCGCCGCGCATGCGCGCGCGCTGGCCGCAGGCGTGGACACCCAGATCGTGCCGGCCGTGGACGCCGCCGGCTGGCCGAAGCTGAAAGCCGTCTGCGCGCAGCTGCCCGGCCTGCATCCGGCCTATGGCCTGCATCCGATGTATCTGGATGCCCATCGCCCGGAGCATCTGCAGGAACTGCGCGACTGGATCGAACGCGAGCGCCCGGTCGCGGTGGGCGAATGCGGGCTGGACTATTTCGTCGAAGAGCTGGACCCCGCGCGCCAGCAGCACTACTTCGACGGGCAGCTGGCGCTGGCCGCCGAGTTCGACCTGCCCGTGATCGTGCACGCGCGCCGCGCAGTGGACGCGGTGATCGCCGCGATCCGCCGCTTCCCGGGCCTGCGCGGCGTGGTGCACAGCTTTTCCGGCAGCGCCGAACAGGCCGCGCAGCTGCACAGACTCGGCTTCCTGCTCGGCATCGGCGGCCCTGTCACGCATGAACGCGCCAAACGCCTGCGTGGCGTCGTGGCCATCGTGCCGCTGGAACAGCTGCTGCTGGAAACCGACAGCCCCGACCAGCCCGGCGCGTCGCAGCGCGGCCAGCGCAACGAACCGGCCTACCTGACCGAAGTGCTGGACACGGTGGCGACGTTGCGCGGCTTGTCGCATGAAGCGCTGGCTGAGGCGACTACCGCCAATGCCGAACGGCTGTTCGGCCTGCCGCGCGAAGGCTGATTCCGGCACAAGCGGAGCCGTCACGCCCTGCATCTTCGCAACGCGTCGCCAACGTCAGGCCAGCTACGGTTTTGCCCGATACACCGGCTTGCCGTCCACGTAGGTTGCCTCGATGATCAGCGTGCGCAATTGCGCGTCGGGCACCGCCAGCGGGTCCTCGGCCAGCACCACGAAATCGGCACGTTTGCCCGCTTCCAGGCTGCCAAGTTCGTTTTCGGAAAAACCGGCATAGGCCGCCTCGAGGGTGAACGCACGCAGCGCCTCGAACGCCGTCAGGCGCTCGTCCGGAAACCAGCCGCCAGCCGGCTTGCCGTCGGCGTCCGCACGGGTGATTGCCGCATACAGGCCCAGCCGCGGGTTGAGCGACTCGATCGGAAAGTCCGAACCGAAGGCAAGATGCACGCCGGTGTCGCGCAGTTGCCGCCAGGCATACGCGCCGACGATCCGCCGCGGTCCCACGCGATCTTCCGCCCACGGCATGTCGCTGGTCGCATGGGTGGGCTGCATCGAGGCAATCACGTGCATTCGCGCCAGTCGCGGCAGGTCTTCGGGCGAAAGGATCTGCGCGTGCTCGATGCGCCAGCGATGATCGCCGTCCACGTCGCCGCCCAGCGCCTTGGCATAGACATCGAGGACGGTGCGATTGGCGCGATCGCCGATCGCGTGGGTGGCCATCTGCATCCCGCAGCGATGCGCTTTGTCAGCGACGACCTGCAGGTCCTCCGGCGAGGTCACCATCAAACCGCGGTTGCCGGGATCGTCGCTGTAATCGGCCAGCAGCGCCGCGCCGCGACTGCCGAGCGCACCGTCGGCAATCACCTTGACCGTCCGCATCTGCAGGCGGCCGGACGGATGTCGATAGCGCCCGTTTTCGCACAACCAGTCCAGCGCCGCGGCGTTGCCGTCGGCCATTGCATAGATCCGGACCGGAAGTTCACCACGGTCGGCCAGATGCTGGTATACGCGCAATTCCGACAGCGGGATGCTGGCATCGTGCAGGCCGGTCAGGCCGTTCCTGGCGGCGTCCTGCATCGCCAGCCGGAGCGCGCGTTCGGTGGTGGCATCGTCGAGGGCCGGTTTGACCGCATCGAGCAGCTTCATGGCGTTGTCGAGGAAGATCCCGGTGGGCTTGCCCGCGGCATCGCGACGGATCGCGCCGCCGTCTGGCTGCCAGCTGCCCGCCAGATCACGCCGCACCGCGCGCATCGCCGCAGAGTTGGCCCATCCGGCATGGCCATCGATGCGGTACAGCCATACCGGACGGTCAGGGAAAGCCGCATCGAGGTCGGCCGCGCTGGGAAATTCCCTGACCGGCCAGTCGTTCTGGTCCCAGCCATGGCCGGTCAGCCACGCGCCCGGCGGCAGGTCGCGGGCGAACGCGCGCAGCCGTTCCAGCACATCGGCTTTGTTGCGGGTGCCGATCAGGTTGACGGTCAGGTGGCTCAGCCCCTGCTCGAGGACGTGCCCGTGCGCGTCGATCATTCCCGGCACCACGGTTGCCGCGCCCAAGTCCAGACGCGTCGCGCCCGGATAGCGCGCCAGCAGGACGGTCCCGTCACCCACGGCGAGGATTCTTCCGTCCGCATCGAAAGCCATTGCCTGCGCCTGCGGGTGGGTGGCATCCATGGTGTGGATGCGGCTGGCGGTAAGGACCGTCACCTCGGCCGCCGGCAGCGGCACGGCCGCGACCGCCAGCAGCACGGCAAGAAGGGGTGTGCGCATGATCGAGCCTCGTTGAAAGCACGCAAACGATGCGGCAATCCGTCGGCGGCGGCAAGTTCGGAAGACAGGGGCGATCTTCAAGCCCGCGTGGCGACGACACGCCGGGCGCGCTAGTCTGCTGCGTATGGAACAGCGCGATTTCACCCTGGAACCCGACGACGTCGAACGCCTCGCCAACCTGGCGGGCCCGTTCGACGCCCATCTGCGCCTGATCGGGCTGCGGCTGGGCGTCGAGATCGCCAATCGTGGCTGCGTGTTCCGTCTGCGCGGCGAGGATCCGTCCACGCTGGCCGCGGTTGAACGCACGCTGCGCCGCCTGTACGCGGAAACCGCGACCGAACGGCTCGACGAGCGCGCCATCCACCTGCGGCTGGGGGCGCTGGCCGAATCCACACAGGACGGCGACACGCCGCAGGATGCGAATCCGGAGATCGCGATCCGGGTCAAGCGCGGCACCCTGTGCGGCCGCGGCGCGAACCAGAAGCGCTACCTGCAGCGCATCGCCGGCCACGACATCAATTTCGGGATCGGCCCGGCCGGCACCGGCAAGACCTTCCTTGCCGTGGCGATGGCGGTGGACGCGCTGAACCAATCCAGGGTGCAACGCGTGGTGCTGGTGCGGCCCGCGGTGGAAGCCGGGGAAAAGCTCGGTTTCCTGCCGGGCGACCTCAGCCAGAAGGTCGATCCCTACCTGCGCCCGCTTTATGACGCGCTGTACGAAATGCTCGGGCTGGATCACGTCACGCGCCTGCTGGAACGCAACGTCATCGAGATCGCGCCCCTGGCCTACATGCGCGGGCGCACCCTCAACGACGCCTTCGTGATCCTGGACGAAGCGCAGAACACTAGCATCGAGCAGATGAAGATGTTCCTGACCCGGCTCGGCTTCGGCAGCACCGCCGTCATCACCGGCGACCTGACCCAGGTCGATCTGCCCAAACACCAGAAATCCGGCCTCAAGGACGCGGTGGAGGTTCTGCGCGACGTGGACGGCGTGAGCTTCACCTTCTTCGAAGCCCGCGACGTCGTGCGCCATCCGCTGGTGGCGCGGATCGTCAACGCCTACGATGCGCGCGACGCGCTGGGTGAGGATTGAAAGGCATTTTGACGCGGATCAGAGCGGATGAACGCGGATGAGGCATACATATTGCTTGTGAACCTGCAACCCGCCGTGGCTGAATAACGGCACCTGCGGCAAACGCCCTCCGGACCGCCGGCACCCAAATTCCGCTCTTGCCCTATCCGCTTTTTCCGCGTCAATCCGCGTCAAAAGTCGCTCTTTCCCACAGTCACGAAACCACCGCACATGACCCAAGGTCCGATCCGTCTCGATGTCGCCGTCGGCTATGCCACGCCTCGCGCCGGCGTGCCGGCAGCGGTGAGCTTCCGCAAATGGGTGGCGGCCGCGCTGGCGGGCCGGATCCGCGAGGCCGATCTTGCGATCCGCCTGGTCGGTGCGCGCGAAGGTCGCGCGCTGAACCGCCACTACCGCGGCAAGGACTACGCGACCAATGTGCTCAGCTTTCCCGCCGAACTCCCGGAAGGCCTGCCCAAGGGCGTGAAGCTTCCGCTGCTGGGCGACCTGGTGCTGTGCGCGCCGGTCGTGGCACGCGAAGCCAAGGAGCAAGGCAAGCCCCTTGCCGCGCACTACGCGCACCTGACCGTGCATGGCTGCCTGCACCTGCTGGGCTGGGACCACGAGGATCCGCACGAGGCCGAGGCGATGGAGCAGCTTGAACGCGAGATCCTCGCCGGGCTCGGCCTGCCCGATCCCTACCGCGAGGATTGAACCCGCGGATCGCCCGCCTCACTTCCCCGTCGGGGCTCCGGAACCGGCAATGTCGAGGTCGCTCAGGATCGCCTTGAAACGCGGGTCGTCGGAATAGCGCGCCACGAAAGGCATGTAGCGGATTTCGACGATGCCGGGGTCGCCGCTGCGGCGGGCCACGTCGAGCCAATGGAACAGCGCTTCGCGATCGTCCCGCTGCGCATAGATGCCGGCGATCTGGGTCGGCGCATCGCTGCCGTGATCGCGGATCAGCGATTGCAGCGCGGTGTCCGAGTTGGCGCGGTCTCCCGCAGCCCAATACGCCATCGCCAGCGCGTAGTCGCGCCACAGCGGCAACGGTTCATTGCGCGCCGCGTCGATCGCCTCGCGGGTGCGGCTTTGCTGAAACAGCGCCACGGCGAGGAAGGCATTGACCAGCGGCATGGCGGGTTCCAGATCGCGCGCCTGCCGCAATGCCGCTTCGGCCTGGCTGTAATCGGCCAGCGCCAGTTCGACATAGCCCATCTGATACAGCATCGGCGCCGACAGGAGATCGCGCTGCAAGGCCTGCCGCAGCGTGGCCGCCGCCGCGTCCATCTGTCCGAACCCGATCTGGCGCACGGCCAGCATCCCGAGCAAGGCCGGATCGTCCGGCTGCAGCGCCAGTCCATCGCGGACTTCCTGCTCAGCGCTGACCGCATCGAGGGCCACGTCGCCCAGCCACAGGGCGCGGACGCGGTGCGCGAGCGGATCGTCCGGATCGAGTTTGAGCGCCGCTTCGGCATCCAGTCGCGCCTGCTCGCGCAAAGGCTCGATCGGGCCCGCCGCAGGATCGCGCTGCGCCAGTTGCCGCAACCGCACCAGCGCCTGCATGGCGTGCGGGCGTCCCCACAGCGGATCGATGGTGATCGCATTGGCGAAGAACCCGAGCGCCGCCTGCAGCGACGCCGCATCGCCCCGTTGGACCGCCCACTCGCCTTTCAGCAGTGTGTCGTAAGCCAACGCGCTGCCGCTGGGCGGGATGTCCGACGCCCTGGCCGCGGGCGAGCGCGTCACCTTCAGCGCCTTGGCGATTCCCGCCGCGATCGCATCGGCCAGCCCGGGCAATTCCGCCGCCGACCGATCCAGCGTTTCGTGCCACAGGGTCTGGCCATCGCTGGCGCGCACGAAATCCAGATCCAGCAGCAGGCGATCGCCGCGCTGTTCCAGCTTGCCGCGCAGCAGATGGGTCGCACCAAGCCGTTCTCCGATCCGCGGGGTGAGTTCGCTGGAATCGCGCAGCCGGAATGCCGAGGCCGGCGCGACGGTGGCCAGCGCCGGCGTGCGGGCGAGCGCGTCGGACACATGGCGGGCGATCCCGTCGCCGAGATAGGCCGGGGCCCCGCCTTCGGTCGCCAGCGGCAGGACGCCGATCAGGTAGTGCTCGGTTGGAGCGGATGCCGGCGTTGCCGCGGACGCAGCAACACCCGTAGCCGGTGGCGGTGCCGCCGGCTGCGAGCAGGCGCCCAGCAGGGCAAGCGCCAGCAGGAGACACGCGGCCAGCGCGCCCCGAGTGGCATTCCCGCTTCCGCGTCCGGCATCGGACGAATGGCGCATGACTTCCTCCCACTGCAATGCGCCCATTATGACAACGTCGATTGAATCGGCGTTGCCCCGCTTCAGGAATCCGCCGGCCATTTCAGCGCTCACCGTCTCCGGCAGCCGTTTGCACGCACGAAGCGTCGCGATTCGCTAGACTGACGGCGTTTCAGACACCCGCCAATGCACCCCATGCCCGAGGACGACAGTCGAACCCCCGCCGAAACCGAAGAGAAATCGTCGGACAAAGGCCACCGTTCCTGGCTGGACCGGATCAGTTCCGCGCTGTCCGGCGAGCCCACCAGCCCCGAAGATCTGATCGAGCTGCTGCGCGACGTGCAGGCCGATGGCGTGATCGGCGCGGACACCCTGCGCATGCTGGAAGGCGCGATTACCGTCGCCGACATGACCGTTGGCGAAGTGATGGTCGCGCGCGCCCAGATGGTCACCCTGGCCGCCGATGCCGACCTGCCCAGGCTGATCGAACAGGTCGTGGAATCCGGCCATTCGCGCTTTCCCGTCCACGGCGAGGACCGCGACGAGATCCTCGGCATCCTGCTGGCCAAGGACCTGCTGCGCGCGGTCGCCACCGACCACGAGCACGCCACCATCCATTCCCTGTTGCGTCCGGCGGTGCTGATCCCGGAATCGAAAAACCTCAACGTGCTGCTGCGCGAGTTCCGGCAGTCGCGCAACCACATGGCCATTGTCATCGACGAGTACGGTGGCGTGTCCGGCCTGGTCACCATCGAGGACGTCCTCGAACAAATCGTCGGTGAAATCGACGACGAGCACGACGAGGCCGCCGACGAGGGCACCCTGATCGCCGCGCAGGCCGACGGACAGTTCGTAGTCGATGCCCTGACCCCGATCGACGATTTCAACGAGCGCTTCGGCGCGGATTTCCCCGACGACGAATACGACACCATCGGCGGCGTCGTCACCGACGCCATCGGCCACCTTCCCGAGGCCGGAGAGGAACTCTCCCTCGGCCGCTTCGTGTTCCGGGTCGCCCGCGCCGATGCCCGCCGCCTGATCGCGCTGCTGGTGAGCGTCGATGCCGAGCAGTGAGCGCCGGCATGGCGACGGCGGCACAATCGCCCGTCGCCTGCTGCGCATCGCCGCGCTGCTGATCCTGCTGGCGCTGGTCGTGCCGACCCTTGCGACCACGCCGCCTCCGACGAGCACACCCACCGCCTCTTCCGCCGTACCTGATGCGCCGTCCACCGCGACGCCACCTCCCCGGATCGGCGTGCTCACCATGGGCCCGGGCGACGTGTTCTGGGAACGCTTCGGCCACGATTCGATCGTGGTTTCCGATCCGGCGCTGAGCGAGCCCGTCAGCTACAACTTCGGCTTCTTCGACATGCGCGAGGACGGCTTTGCCCTTCGCTTCATCGAGGGGCGGATGGAATACATGCTGGTGGCCCTGCCGCTGTCGGAGGACCTGGACTACTACCGCCAGGTCGGGCGTGGCGTGCGCCTGCAGTGGCTGAACCTGACGCCCGACCAGGCCCGCGCGCTGGCGGCCGCGCTGGCGGAAAACGCCCGTCCGGAAAACGCCCGCTACCGCTACGACTATTTCACCAGCAACTGCGCGACCAAGGTGCGCGACGCGCTCGACCGCACGCTGGGAGGGCTGCTGCAGCGCCAGACCGAAAGCCGTTCCAGCGGCGACAGCTACCGCAGCGAGTCGTTGCGGCTGGCCTCGCCGGCGCCATGGCTGTGGGTCGGTTTCGACCTTGTGCTCGGCCCCTCGAACGATCGCGCCCTGACCCGGTGGCAGCAGGATTTCCTGCCGCGCCGCCTCGCCGACGACCTGCGCCAGGTTCGCCTTGCCGACGGTCGTCCGCTGGTCGGCGAGGAAGTGGAGTTGCTACCGCAGCGGCTGGCCGCCGAGCCGGAGGACGGCAGCGTGGCGCTGTGGCCATGGCTGCTGGCTGGCGTCGCGCTGGCGCTGGCGATCGGCAATGCCGGGGCGCGCTTCGATCGGCCGCTGGCGGCACTGGCCGGCGGGTTCTGGCTGCTGTGCGGCGTGCTGGGGCTGGTTCTGGCGCTGGCCTGGGGGTTCACCGAACATCGCGCGATCTGGGCCAACCGCAACCTCCTGCTGCTGGATCCGCTGTGCCTGCTGCTGCTTCCCGGCGCACTGGCGCTGCTGCGCCGGCGCACGCCCACGCCGACGTTTCGCAGCCTGCTTGTCGCCGTCTGCGTCCTCGCGGCGCTGGCTTGCCTGCCGCTGTGGCTGCAGGTCCATCCGCAGCGCAATGGGCACTGGATCGCTCTGCTGCTGCCTCTGCACGCGGCGCTGGCCTGGCGCTGGGCGCGCCGCGCGCCGGCCGCTTCGACTTGATCGCACGCCCCGGCCAGCGCAGGATTCGCCGATGAACGACACCCTCAACCTGACCCAATGCGTGGTGAACTGCGCGGCCTATGATCGCAACGGCCGCCGCAGCGACATCAGCCTCGAAGCCATCAGCGACGTTCTGTCCATCGACGACGGCAGTTTCGTCTGGGTCGGCCTTTACGAACCCGACGCCCACCTGCTCGACAAGCTGCAGGAGGAATTCGGCCTGCACGATCTCGCCGTCGAGGACGCGCAAGGCGCACACCAGCGGCCCAAGATCGAGGCCTACGGCAGCAGCCTGTTCCTCGCCGTGCACACGGCGCAAAAGGTCAAGGATCACGTGCTGTTCGGCGAAACCCAGATCTTCGTCGGCCCGCGCTTCCTGATCACGGTGCGCCACGGCGCCTCGCTCAGCTATGCGAGCGTGCGCCAGCGGCTGGAGCGCGAGCCCGAGGCGCTGGCGCTGGGCCCGAGCGCGGCGTTGCACGCAGTGCTCGATTTCGTGGTCGACAACTACCAGCCGATCGCAGCCGATTTCGAGAATGAACTCGACGCGCTGGAGCAGGACGTGTTCGCCGAAAGCTACAGGCGCGGCACCATCAAGCGCCTGTACGAATTGCGCAAGGAATTGACCCGGATGCGGCTGGCGGCGGCACCGATGCAGGACATTCTTTCCCAGATCACCCGCACCCCTGCATTCACGATCCCGGAGGAAGTGCGCCCGTATTTCCGCGACGTCTACGACCACGCCGTGCGCGTCGGCGACACCATCGACACCCAGCGCGAAATGGTCGCCGCGGCGATGAACGTGAACCTGTCGCTGGTGACCGTGGCACAGGGCGAGGTCGTCAAGAAGCTGGCCGGTTGGGCCGCGCTGCTGGCCGCGCCGACCCTGATCACCAGCTGGTACGGCATGAACTTCCACAACATGCCGGAGTTGGACGGACATTTCAGCTACTTCATCGTGATCGGCGGCGTCTCGTTGATCTGCGTCGGCCTGTACATCTACTTCAAGCGGATCGACTGGCTGTAGCCGGACGCGCGCAGGGCGCGCTCCTGCAGGTTGCCTGTTCCTGCGGGAGCAGCCCGGTGGAAGCAACGCCCAGGGAAGAATCTCCCGAGGGAGCGGCCCATGGCCGCGACGCGAACCAGGCCCTATTGCCCGATGTGCGTACGCAGCCAGTCGTTCACCGTGTTGTGCCAGAGCAGGCTGTTCTGCGGCTTGAGCACCCAGTGGTTCTCGTCCGGGAAATACAGGAACTTCGACTCCACCCCACGCCGCTGCGCCGCGGTGAACGCCGCGATGCCCTGCGACGCCGGGATCCGGAAATCCTGCTGGCCGTGGATGATCAGGATCGGCGAACGCCAGTTCTTGACGTAGTTGGCGGGATTGAAACGCTGGTAGCCCTCGGGGTTGTCGTAGGGCGTTCCGCCGTTTTCCCATTCGGAAAACCACAGCTCCTCGGTGGCATAGCCCATCATGAAATTGTCGAACACGCCGTCGTGGGCAACGATGCACTTCCAGGGGGCGTTCCAGTTGCCGGCGATCCAGTAGGCCATGAAGCCGCCATAGCTGGCCCCCAGCGCGCAGGCACGATTGCCGTCGAGGAACGCGTACTTGGCCTGGGCGGCTTCCCAGCCTTTCTGCAGATCCTCCAGCGGACGGTCGCCCCAGTGCCTGCTGATGGCGTCGGTGAAGGCCTGCCCATAGCCGGTGCTGCCGTGGAAATCGATCATCACCACCGCATAGCCCTGTCCCGCGTAGGTCTGCGGGTTCCAGCGGTAGCTCCAGCCATCGCCGAAACTGCCCTGCGGACCGCCGTGGATCAGGAAGGCCACCG
>NZ_JAMQHN010000123.1 GCF_025993755.1 Thermomonas sp.
CGCAGCGACCCGCGCGACGTCCCTGCGATCATTGCATTGAGCAAGGCGACCTATCGCAAGATGATCCAGAACCTGTGGTGGGCCGCCGGGTACAACATCGTCGCCATCCCGCTCGCTGCCGGCGTTCTCGCTGCATGGGGGATCATGCTGCAACCCGCGCTTGGTGCAGTGCTCATGTCGCTGAGCACCATCGTGGTGGCGATCAATGCGCAGCTGTTGCGCCGGGCGGTACGGTCCCCATGAACATGAACTGGCGACACCTATGACCACGCGCCGGCTTCTGGCACTCAACGTTGGCTCGTCCACCCTCAAGGGCGCGTGCTATCTGTTGCACGCTGAGGGGCCAGGCGCGCAGCCACGCGTCGTGGAGCGCTCCCGGGCCGAGATTGCCGTCGGCGCGGATGCGCAAGAGCGACTTGCCACCCTGCTCGAAATATTGTCGATACCGGCGCCCGGCCCCGACGTGGTGGTCCACCGAATCGTACATGGCGGCGACCTGCGCAACGCCAGCGAGCTCGACGAAGATGTACTTGCGAAACTGGATGCCTTGGTGCCATTCGCACCCTTGCACCAGCCGGTCGCCCTCGCGTTCGCGCGTGCCGCGCGCCTGCGTTGGCCGCAAGCCCGCCAGGGCGTGGCCTTCGACACGGACTTCCACGTGACACTCGCACCCTGGAGCCAGCGCCTGCCCATCCCCGAAGCATGGGATGCGCTGGGCGTCCGCCGCTACGGTTTCCACGGACTCGCCTTCGCCTCTGCACTGCGAGTCGTGGCCAGCCAGGACGCCGGAATCCTGCGGAGCCGCGCCGTCTTCGCGCATCTGGGGGGTGGTTGCAGCGTCTGCGCCGTCGAGGACGGTCGGAGCCGCGACACCACCATGGCGCTCACTCCGCTGGGGGGAATCCCGAGCCCTACCCGCTCCGGGGATCTCGATCCCGGTGCGTTGCTGTACCTGCTCAGGCACGAACGGCTGGACGCGCAAGCGATTGAAGATGGTTTGTCCCGCACTGCAGGTCTTGCCGGCATCGCCGGGCACGGCGATATGCGCGTGCTGCTTGCCGATCCTGGCCCGCAGGCCCAGCTTGCCGTGGACCTCTTCGCAGTCCGGATCGCGCAGTCCATCGCGGCCATGGCCACGGGAATCGGCGGACTCGACCATGTCGTCTTTTCCGGCGGCATCGGCCACCGCGCGCCGGGTCTGCGGGCGCGGATCATCGCGCGCTTGGGCTGGCTTGGCCTGGCGCTGGCACCTGACGACAACGATGCTGGGGCCACGCGGATCGATGCCGCGAGCGGGCCGGCCATCTGGAACGTCGCGATTGATGAGGAACGCGAGCTGGCCGAATCAGCATTGGCCTGGCTGTAGTCCAGGGCATACCGCCAGGGCGGCCCCAGCCAGGATTACTCGCCGATCGGTGGCGTCGTGAGCACCGCTGCGAATCCACCACCTGGGGTGCGCATGTTCGTAGTCTGGCCCTGATAAAGCCGGGCCGCGAACAACAGCACACCCGCCTCGGACGCGAAGCAGCGCACGTCCGCCTTGAGGGACTGGCCCCCATGCACGATCCGCATGCTCGGTGGCGCGAAGGCCTGTGCGATGTAGGTCGCCGACGCCATCGACTCCCACGTTCGCCGGGTGAGCTTGTCGCCCCGATAGCTGCCACGGCTGCCGAACCCTGCTGCAGGCTTGAAGAAGTAGCCGTTGCGCGCTGCCCACAGCGCATCCCGGTTTCCGGGGACGACTTCAACCGTTGTCGGGATCACCTCGGCCAGCAGGGCTGTCAAACCCGCATCGACCCCAAACCCGCCGAGCAAAGCCGCGTCTCCAAGCACCGCCAGGTTGCGCTTGTCGGCGAACAGCGCGTGCGCACGCGGATGCGGGGTGAGTGCGACGTCCCCTGCGAGATAAGCCTGACGAAGGTCCGCATGCGAAGCTTCCTCAAGCGCGAAATCGGTCAACCGGTTGTAGACCATGTCGATCGGGCCGTCGGCATCTGCAAGCCCCTCCGGGCCGAACCTCAGATCCTCGGGCGCGCGTATCACGCAGTCCACGCCGTGCTCCCGGAATGCGTCCGCGTACAGCTCGAACTCGGGGTAGAGGAACTGCTCCCGCGGGGCGCTGTCCACGATGGCCACACGGGACGGCGCGCGGCCCGACTGCTGCCGGGCATCGTCAAGCCAGGCGGCTACAGCCGCGCTATGGGCCTCCGTCGCCGTGGTCCAGGTGGTCCACGCAGCCGGCGCGCAAGATCTCACGGCATCGAGCAGCACGGCATTGAGGAGCAGCCCGCCTGGATTGGTGTTGACCTCGATCAACCGCGGGCCGTCGACGGTCAGGTGAAAGTCCAGCCCCAGGACGCCACCCGCCGAACCCGGGTAATGGGTTGCGATGTCGGGGGCCCATTGCAGGACGCGCTCGCGGTATCGTGGATTCTCTGCAACTTCGAAGAGCGCCGCCGCGACTCGCCCCATGGCGTCCAACGCCGCACGGTCGACGAACAGGGCGTACCGAGAGAACAGATGTGCGTGAACGGCCGGGTCAGACATGGACTCCGAGAAGGCGGCCCGGATCGACTCGTGCAGCCGCAAGACGTCGACTACTTCGCATGCACACCGCTGGTTGAGCGAGGCACCCACTGAAGTGGCACAGTTGATATTGCAGCCTGACTGGCCAGCCATTCTTGGGGCTCCCTAGGTTTACGCCTCGACGCAGCCTGGTTGCTGCGCTGCTGCATCGATCCCGCCCAGCAGTCATGTTATCTGCTCTCAGGACAAGCGCCGCTTTTCGAAGAAGACAGAGGTAGGGCGTGATGCCCCAACTGAACATCCGCTCGGGTTGGCAATCCAGCCCGCCCACCCTCGATAACGGGCCCTTATCCGCCGCCCTACCCTCCCCGGGCAACGTCCGCATGCGGCCAGAAGCGGACATTCTGTCTGTTGTCTCCGCACCAACTCATTCCTTGGGCGCTTTGATTGTGTGTTAGCGCAAAACAGGTAGCGATCCAACCGCGGCGCGCAACTCATCAAACACCACCCGAACCCTGCCTGATACGGGCCCGCGCTGAGGCCGGTAGACGTACAACCCCCATGCAGGAGGTCCCTCCTGCTCCAGTACCTGCACGAGCTTTCCGCTGGCGATGTAGGGAGCCGCCATGTAGTCGGCCAGTTGAGCGAAGGCAATCCCGGCCAACGCCGCCCCCATTTCCATATCGGCGTTATCTGCGATGAAGGCCGGCGAAGTGGGCGTCCACTGGTGTCCCGCCTTGAAGTGCCAAGGCCAAGGGCGGCCGGTATTGATATCCACGGCAGCTGTAACCGGCAACCTTGCTAGCGATTCGATCCCTTCAGGTACGCCCACTTTCTTGATCAGGCGCGGAGCCGCAACGATCGGAAGCCGCATGTCGGCCGCCTTTCGCGCAACGAAGCGGCTGTCGCGCATGAATCCGACCCTGATCCCGACGTCGATTCCTTCGTCAACGGGATTGCTGACGCGATCGGATAGGCGCACGTCCAGCGTGATGCCGGGATGGCGCGCGGCAACGCGCTCCAATGCGGGTAGAACTGCCCTGGTGCCGAGGCTGTGTGGCGCGGTGATCCGAACCGTGCCCGACAGGGAAGCCTGCTGATCCGCACCAGGTATCCGCCACAGGTCTTCGAAGCGCTCCAGGGCAGGACGCACCTGTTCCAGCAAGCCCTCGCCAAAAGCCGTGATGCGCACCTGGCGTGTGGTTCGATGGAACAATACCTCGCCGTAATGCTCCTCCAGGCGCTTGATAGCGCGTGTGACGCCTTGGGGCGATGTCCCCAGCCGTACAGCCGCATCACGAAAACTGCTGCACTCGGCAGTCACGCGGAAGATCCGCAGTAATTCGATTTCCTTGTTCACAGCGCGCACCTCGCGGCCATTTTCCGACGCTCAAACATTATTCCATATACAGGAATTATGAAAGCTAAATAATTCCATATACATATCGAAAGCGGGTTCCCAAACTTGGCGCCATTCCCGGATACCCGGCTGCTGTCCACCCGAACACGGAACCCGCATGAACACGACGAATCTGATCACCGCCTATTACGACGCCTTCAACCGCGGCGACCGCGAGGCCATGCTGTCGATGCTGACCGATGACGTTGCGCACGACCTCAATCAGGGTGCGCGGGAAACCGGACGCGATACGTTCCGTACGTTCCTGCAGCGCATGGATCGCTGTTATGGCGAGCAGTTGCGCGACATCGTGGTGATGGTCAGCGCCGACGGCCTGCGTGCAGGCGCCGAGTACGTCGTGCATGGCGAGTACAAGGTGACGGACGAGGGGCTGCCGGTAGCTCAAGGCCAGCGTTACGTGCTGCCGGGCGGAGCGTTCTTCGACATCCGCGACGGCAAGATCGCGCGCGTCACGAACTACTACAACCTGGGCGACTGGATCGCGCAGGTGGGCGGGAACGACTGAGATGAAGGCCGACGTGCGCGTGCTGACCTTCCGCGGAGCGGAGATGACCGAATGGCTCGACGCCGTAGCACGCCTGCGCGTGGAGGTCTTTCGCAACTTCCCCTATCTGTACGAAGGCGACGCCGCATACGAGAAGCACTATCTGTCCATGTATACCCGCTCGGCGGACAGCCTGCTGGTGCTCGTGCATGCCGACGGCCAAGTCGTCGGTGCATCCACGGGCTTGCCGCTGGGCGATGCGGAGTCCGCCATCCAGGCGCCGTTTACCGAGCGGGGAATCCCGGTAGAGAACGCGTTCTATTGCGGCGAGTCCGTGCTGCTTCCGGCCTTCCGTGGCCTTGGCCTGGGTCATCGTTTCTTTGACGAACGCGAAGCGCACGCCCGTTCGCTGGGCGATATCCGGTGGACGGCGTTCGCATCCGTGGATCGCGCAGATGACGATCCTCGACGCCCGGTCGATTACCGCAGCAACGATTCTTTCTGGGCCCGTCGCGGCTACGTGCGACAGCCGGACATGAAGGTGCGGCTGCCTTGGAAACAGGTGGGCGAGACGCACGAAACCGAACAGGCATTAACGATGTGGCTGCGCCCTTTGGAGAACGCCAGATGAAATTGGCTGTTGCGAAATACGAGGTGGGCCAACCCGCCAGTTTCGAAACATTCGCGGCGCGCCAGCGGTTGATTCTGGACGAAGCGCGTCGCGCCGGTGCGGAGCTGGCCGTGCTGCCCGAATACCTGTCGCTCGAACTGGCGTCAACGTTCGCGCCCGAAATCAGCCGCGACTTGAACGCTTCGCTGGCCGCGCTGCAAACGCTGCAATCCGAGTGGCTGGCGCTGTACGCCGACCTGTCGCGCGAGCTGCGCCTGGTCATCCAGGCCGGCACGTTCCTGACCGAAGTCGCCCCGGGACGCTATCGCAACCGCGCATGGTGGTTCGCCCCGGACGGCACGCGCGGCTATCAGGACAAGCTGCAGTTGACCGGATTCGAGCGGGACGCTGGCGTCATCGAGGGCGGCGACGAACTCAAAGTCTTCGACTTGGCGGGCGTGCGCGCCGGCATCGCCATCTGCTACGACAGCGAATTCCCCTTGCCCGTGCGCGCCCAACGCGAAGCCGGCGCCCGTCTGCTGTTGGTGCCGAGCTGCACGGATACGCAGGCGGGCGCGACCCGGGTGCGCGTCGGCTGCATGGCGCGCGCACTGGAGAACCGGATATTCGTCGCGCAGGCGGTAACCACCGGGACCGCCGACTGGAGTCCGGCTCTGGATACGAATACCGGCGAGGCCACGATCTACGCGCCGATGGACCACGGCTTTCCCGATGACGGCATCCTCGCGACGACCCGCGGCGGGCAAACGTGGGCGATCGCCGATCTCGACATCGACGCGCTCGAACGCCACCGCGCGCAGGCCCAGGTGGCCGTCGACCTCGATTGGGATGGCCAGAAGGCGCCGGCATTCCGGCAGGCCCGGCATTCGTGACCGGCAATTCCTTTCACCCCGCACACCACCCCGAACCCGAAGCGGAAAGCCCGCCGTCAGGTTCACTCCAACCCGAGGCATGACCATGACAAAACTCCCGGTACCCGCCCTACTGTGCTCCCTCGCCGCCCATGCCGGCGATGGATGCGACGGCCTGCCGAACTGGCAGCAGCTCAAGCAGGCCCTCGCCAATGCCCGCAAGGACGCCAACGGAAGCTTCAACCTCGACAGGTGGGCACCGTGGTGGCGACCGACGGCACGGTCTGCGCCGTGGCGCATACCGGCGCCAAGGTCGGCGACCAGTGGCTCGGCAGCCGGGTGATTTCCGAGCAGAAGGCGAACACCGCGAACGCCTTCAGCCTGCCGGGCCTCGCCCTGTCCACCGCCAACCTCTATTCGCCCACGCAGCCGGGCGGCAGCCTGTTCGGCCTGCAGTTTTCCAACCCGGTCGATACGCAGGTAGCCTACGCCGGCAGTACCGCGGACTTCGGCACGGCGAAGGATCCGCTGGTGGGCGCGCGGATCGGCGGCGTGAACGTGTTCGGCGGCGGCCTTGCGCTTTACGACGCGAAGGGAGCGCGGGTGGGCGCGCTCGGCGTCAGCGGCGATTCCTCTTGCGCCGACCACAACATCGCGTGGAAGGCCCGCCACGCGCTCGCGCTGGACTACGTGCCGGCCGGCGTCAGTCCCGCGAAGGACGACAACATCGTCTATCTCGACAAGGCCGAGCAGGCCAATGGCTTCAAACACCCGATGTGTGGCGGAACCGAGGACAAGGTGACCCTGCCCCCGGTGCGAAAGCGGTAAGTTGAGCCACAACGGGCGTGCACGCCCCGCCCTCGTGCAACGACCGGGAAGCCGCCGCATGGCCACCATTGGAAGCACGCCAGAGGCCACCATTGTGTACGGCATGCCGGCCTACGCCGACCGGGCCGCGGCCGTGGACGAAGTGCATGCGCGCCCGCATCCGCTGCTCCAGCCCCCGCGCGGCCTACTGCAATTCGCCTTCAGCAACCAGCGCGAGCTGTCCAATGTCGCATGACTGCCTTGCTTGACCAGATCCTCCTAGGCCCCCGCCATGCCATACAGGCGCAGATCTTTGAGCTCTTTGTCCAACTCACGCATGATCGGCCTCCTGCACGACAATGTCTGTGCGCAGGCTGTCGTAGCGCGCCGTGTCGGCCAGGGGGGGCCTGGCTCACCTGCAGGATGGTCGCAACTGTCTCGGGCAGGGGCTGTGCCTGCAAGCGTGCCGGCACGTTGATGACGTGTTCGCAGCTCACAGCTTCGCAAGATCGAAGGGTAGAGCCTTGGGTATAAAGTGGCTCGATTCTTCGGTCTTCTGGGGCGGTGATTTACGCGACCTGCAGTGTCGGATAGTCTGTATAGCCCTTGGCGCCACCTGCGTAGAACGTGTTGGAGTCAGGCGCGTTCAGCGGTGCCTTGGCCCTGATGCGTGCGGGCAGGTCCGGGTTAGCCAGGAAGGCGGTGCCAAAGGCCACAGCGTCAAGCTTGCCTGCGGCAATAGCTGCCTCTGCCTCATCAGCGCTGTAACCCATATTGCCCACCAACACACCCTTGTACTTTTCACGCGCTACGGGCATGACATCGGCCTTCTGCACGCCGAAGAAATCGGCGCGCATCACGTGCAGGTAGGCTAGCTTGAAGGCATTGAGCCTATCGGCCACGAAGCCGATGAGGGCCAGCGGGTCGCTGTCTTTCATGCTGTTGTAGCTGTTGAGTGGCGACAGGCGCAGACCCACACGCTCGGAACCGATCGCCTGGGTCACGGCAGTGAGTACCTCGAACAGCAAACGTGCACGGTTTTCCAGCGATCCGCCGTAAGCATCGGTACGCTGGTTGGGCGTATCGCGCAGAAACTGGTCGATCAGGTAGCCGTTGGCGCCGTGCACTTCCACACCATCAAAGCCGGCGGCAATGGCGTTGCGTGCGCCTTGGGCAAACGCAGCCACGATGCCGGGAATCTCTTCGACGGTCAGGGGGCGGGGCACCGCGTGCAGCACCTTGCCTTGGGGCGTGTGAATCTCACCCTCAATAGCGGTGGCGCTGCTGGAGACAATGGGGGCGCCATCGGCAGCGCCAGGGTAGGCTGCGCGGCCAGCGTGCCAGATCTGCATGAAGATGCGTCCGCCCTTGGCGTGCACCGCGTCGGTCACCTGCCTCCAGGCTGCAATCTGCGCGTCGTTGTAGATGCCAGGCTCATTGACGAAGGCCGATGTACCGGGCGCCACCATGGTGCATTCGGAAATCAGCAGGCCGCCGGTGGCTCGCTGGCTGTAGTACTCGGCCATCAGCGCGTTGGGCATGTGGCCAGCGTCGGCACGGGTGCGGGTCAGCGGTGCCAGAAGGATGCGGTTGGGCAGGGTGAGAGAACCTACTTGAAGTGGATTGAATAGCATGTGGATGAAAACCCAGATTAGTGAACAGAAAACAGTGGTAAAGCTAACAGTTTTCCCAATACTCAGAACTTTGAAAGGTCTCTGAACTTTGAAAGGTCACTGAAGACTGCTTTGGCACGGCTGGTGATTTTGCACCCAACGCACGATGTAGTAGACGCAAGTGGGTAGGCCTTTGCTTCCGACAGTTTCGCGGCGGTCTCCAGCCGTACATGCACCAAACGCCTTTGGTCATCCACCGCGTCGCAACTCCCTGACACCCCGGCCAAGCTTGCGGCGCAACAGGGCCCGCAGGGCCACCCCATCCGAGTACCCGACCTGTGCGGCGACCTGGTCGACGCTGGCGTTCCCGGTGCGCAAGAGATGGACGGCATGCTCCACGCGCAGGTCCTGGAAATACGACAGCGGTGTCTTTCCCAAAACGCTTTGCAGCCGCCGCGCCAAGGTGCGCTCGCTTGTGCCCGCGGCACTGGCCGCCTCGGCCAGCGAGAATCCCTGCGCGAGCCGACGTCTGGCCCAGCACTCGAAGCGCTCCACCATCGGGTCGGCATGCGCAAGGTGGTCGGGAATCACGAACTCGGCTTGCGAACTGCGTGTCTCGACCAGCAGATAGCGTGCCACCAGGGCCGCCAGCGCCGGACTGCGCCCTCGGATGATGCGCAAGGCCAAGTCGACGTGGGCCAAAGCGGCACCCGCGGTGGTGAAGCGTGTCGAGTTCACGATCATGCGTGACTCGTCCAGAGTGACGTTCGGATAGCGCTGCCGAAACATCGGCCCCAGCCACCATGACGTCGTCGCACGATGCCCATCAAGCAGGCCACTCTCTGCAAGCAAGAAACTACCGGAGCAAGCGGCACCAAGGTGCGCGCCAGCGGTGCACCACTGCTGTAGCGCCGCGACCGCGTCGGGCACATCGGGGCGTGTGAGTCGAGCCGAGAGCGTGTCAGGCATCTTGTCGCCAAACGCCGGCACGAGCACGACGTCTGGTTCGGGCACACCATGCGCAGTGACCACGGGGACCGTCAAGCCTTGCGCAGTTCGGATGCGACGCCGCACGCCCACCAGCGTGAGCTCTATGTGGGCGGGAGCCTGTGGCAGCGAGCCCGCCATCGCATTGGCTAAGCCCACTGTGTCAGTGAACGCCGCAAGCCCCAGATCAAACACGCCATCACAAACAAGGAGGTGGAGTTTCATGGCAGCAATGATATCAATGTTGTCATTATTGCCAATAGAGATGTCTGTCATGAAGACTCAGACTGCAGTCTCGTCGATCCCTTTACCCACTTTTCCATTTACCCAAAGGAATACAGCATGACCAAGCTCGCCCTGTTTGTTCGCCTCGAAGCTAAACCCGGCCAGGAAGCTGCGCTTGCCGACTTCCTGGCCAGCGCACTGCCGCTCGCCAACGCCGAGTCCGGCACCACGGCCTGGTTCGCATTGAAGTTTGGCCCTTCGACGTTTGGTGTGTTCGATGCCTTTGC
>NZ_JAMQHN010000124.1 GCF_025993755.1 Thermomonas sp.
GAGCGGTTTTTCACCTTCGCCGCATGCCGGAACGGGCCGCAGCGGAGAGGGACGCGCATTGTGTGGCGGCCGGCTCGACTTGACCAGTCTTGACGCAGCGCACGGCTTGCGCGCAAGGTTCGGCCTTCACGTGAGCAATGGAGCTTTCGCATGCGGCGTCTCGCTCTTTCCCTGTTGTGCGCACTGACGCTCTCGGGCTGCGCCGACGCCGGGCAATCCTGGGTCGAGCTGGGCGGGAAGCGCTACAGCGTCGAGATTGCCAGCACCGAAGAGGCGCGCGCGCGCGGGCTGATGTTCCGCGACACCATGGCCGAAAACCACGGCATGGTCTTCATCCACGACGAGCAGATGCCGCAGTCGTACTGGATGAAGAACACCCGGATTCCGCTCGACATCCTCTACTTCGACAACGACCACAAGCTGGTGGCGCAGCAGCGCGACGTGCCGCCCTGCTCGCTGGGCGATTCCTGCCCGTCCTATCCCAGCAACGTGCCGGCGCGCTACGTGCTCGAACTCAACGCGGGACAGGCGGAACGGCTGAAGCTGCAGGACGGCGCCGTGCTGACGTTCGGTCCCGGGATCGCGCCGGCAAAGTGACCCGCCGCGCGCATGGGGACAGGCCGCATCCACCGCGGCACAATGGCGGTTGCATGCTCTTTCGGACCGCTACTCGACGATGAAGACCGATCGCTCCCACGCACTGTTCGCCCGCGCGCAACGCCTGCTCCCCGGCGGCGTCAATTCGCCGGTACGCGCCTTCAAGTCCGTTGGCGGCGAGCCGTTCTTCGCGCAGCGCGCCGAAGGCCCGTACGTCTTCGACGCGGACGGCAACCGCTACATCGATTACGTCGGTTCCTGGGGGCCGATGATCGTCGGCCACAACCATCCGCAGGTGCTTGAAGCCGTGTTCGCCGCCGCGCGCAACGGCCTGTCGTTCGGCATCCCCAATCCGCTGGAAGTGACGATGGCGGAAACGATCGCACGCCTCGTGCCCAGTTGCGAAGTGGTGCGCATGGTGAACTCGGGAACCGAGGCCACGATGTCGGCGCTGCGACTGGCGCGCGGCGCCACCGGGCGCGATCCTTTCGTCAAGTTCGAAGGCTGCTACCACGGACACGCCGATTCTTTCCTTGTGAAGGCCGGCAGCGGCGCGCTGACCTTCGGCGTGCCGACGTCGCCCGGCGTTCCCAAGGCGCTGGCCGATCTGACGCTGACGCTGCCCTACAACGACTTCGACGCCGCCACGCGGCTGTTCGACGACTGCGGCGACACGCTGGCGGCGCTGATCATCGAGCCGGTGGTCGGCAACGCCAACTGCCTGCCGCCGCGTGAAGGCTACCTGCAGCACCTGCGCGAGCTGTGCACGCAGCACGGCACCGTGCTGATCTTCGACGAGGTGATGACCGGCTTCCGGGTGGCGCTGGGCGGCGCGCAGGCGCGCTATGGCGTCACGCCCGACCTGACCACCTTCGGCAAGATCATCGGCGGCGGCATGCCGGTCGGCGCCTACGGCGGCCGCCGCGACCTGATGGAGCAGATCGCCCCCAGCGGGCCGATCTACCAGGCCGGGACGCTGAGCGGGAACCCGGTGGCGATGGCCGCCGGGCTGGCGATGCTGGACCTGATCCAGGAACCGGGCTTCCACGATGCCCTGGAAGCGAAGACACGCGCCCTTTGCGACGGGCTGGAGGCGGCGGCCCGCGATGCCGGCGTCGCCTTCAGCACACAACGCGTTGGTGGCATGTTCGGGCTTTATTTCAGCGCCGATCCGGTCGACACCTACGCGCAGGCCGTCGCCAGCGACATCGGCGCGTTCAACCGCTTCTTCCACGCCATGCTGGAACGCGGCATCTATCTTGCGCCGAGTGCATTCGAGGCCGGCTTCATTTCCGCCGCACACGATGATGCAGTGATCGCCGCAACGATCGAAGCCGCGCGCGAGGCGTTCCGCGAGATCGGCCCCTCGTGAGCGCGGTGCCGCCCGCAAGGCCGACCGACGCAGGCTCCGGCAGCCTGCTGGACCGCACCTACTGGCCGGCCAGCCGCGAAGGGCGGCGCTATCGCTGGTACCGGCTGCTGTTCCACCACGAGTCCCGCGACGAACGCAACTTCGACCTGTTCCTGATCATCGCGATCATCGCCAGCGTGATCGTGGTGATGCTCTACAGCGAGCCGAACATCGAAGCGCACTGGCACTCGGTGCTGTACGTCGCCGAGTGGTTTTTCACCCTCCTGTTCACCGTCGAATACCTGACACGCCTGTGGGTGATCCGCCAGCCGCTGCGCTACGCCACCAGCTTCCTTGGCATCGTCGACCTGCTGGCGATCCTGCCCACCTTCCTGTCGGTGCTGTTTCCGACCAGCCTTTCACTGGTGGTGGTGCGGATCCTGCGCCTGCTGCGCATCTTCCGCGTGCTCAAGCTGGTCAAGTATTCCGAGGAAGCGGGGATGCTGATCCAGACGCTGATCCGCAGCCGTCGCAAGATCCTGATCTTCATCATGAGCCTTTTGACCATCGCGATCATCTTCGGTTCCCTGATGTATCTGGTCGAAGGCCCCAGACACGGCTTCACCAGCATTCCCACCGGGGTCTACTGGGCGATCGTGACGATGGCCACCGTCGGCTACGGCGACCTGTCACCGGCCACCGCCATCGGCCGTTTTCTGACCTCGACCCTGATCATCATCGGCTACAGCATCATCGTGGTCCCCACCGGCATCTACAGCGCCGAGTTGGCGCGCACGATCCGCACGCGCGGACGGCGACTCGTGCTCTGCCCAGGCTGCAGCCTGAACGAGCACAACATGGACGCCTGGTTCTGCCGGAAGTGCGGAACCGCGTTGCCCGATCAGGAAGCGTCCGCCGGCCCTGCCGCAGGCTGATCGCCCCTGTTGCACGCATCGACGTTGCGTGTTCTTCACACGCATGCTCCTAGCCTGCTCCCCAGCCGCGGCAGGCACCGACTCCGGCGTCCCGCGACACGCATGGAGGACAACATCATGAAATCTCTCGCTCTCGCCTGCGCCATTGCGCTGGGCCTTGGCATGCCGATGGCCACGTTTGCCGCCACCCCTTCCGCCGCGCAGCACGCCGCGCACGCGACCCACCAGACCACCGCCG
This sequence comes from Thermomonas sp., assembly GCF_025993755.1. Classification (GTDB taxonomy): domain Bacteria; phylum Pseudomonadota; class Gammaproteobacteria; order Xanthomonadales; family Xanthomonadaceae; genus Thermomonas. The sequence goes on from NZ_JAMQHN010000124.1 coordinate 3,122, forward strand.
CAGTCCCGCAGGCGCCGAAGCTGCACGCCGCGCTGCGCGCCCTCTGGCACGGCCACGTCGTCAACACCCGCGCCTATGCGATGGCGGTGAAGGCCGGTGATGCCGCTGCCGCAGCCAAGGCCGAGCACGACACCGTCGCCAACGCCCAAGACATCGCCAATGCCGTCGCCGGCTTCTACGGGGAAGACGCCGGCAAGGGCATGATGAAGCTGCTCGGCGGCCATTGGGCCGGCGTGAAGGCGCTGACCGACGCCGCCCACGCGGGCAATCAGGCCGGTATCGACAAGGCGATGCAGGATCTGTCCGCCAACGCGGGTGAAATCGCGAAGTTCCTGCATGGCGCCAATCCGGACCACTGGCCGGAGGCCACGGTCGACGGCCTGCTGCTGGCCCACGCCGCGCATCACAAGGCGCAGGTGACGGAAATCATGGCCGGCAACATGACCGCCGAGGCGCAAACCTGGAAGGCCATGCAGGAGCACATGAACACGATTGCCGACGCGCTGGCGGGCGGCATCGCGGCGCAATTCCCGGACAAGGCCCAGTAAACCCGGTTTTCGGCGCAGCGTGCCATACAGGTGCGCCGCGCCGGAGCGGGCTGGAAGCCGGCTTCGCAAATGGAAACGGCGACCCGGACGTGTTTGCGTCAGGGTCGCCGTTTTCGCGTTTCGCGCCGGTTGGCCGCAAGCGGCCGACGTGGACGCCGGTTTACTTCGCAAGGCTCCTAGCGATCGCCTTGCCCAGTTCGCCCGGCGTGCGCACGGTGGTGATGCCGGCTTTTTCCATCGCGGCGAACTTGCCTTCGGCCGTGCCCGATCCGCCCGAGGCAATCGCGCCGGCGTGGCCCATGCGCTTGCCCTTGGGCGCGGTGGCGCCGGCGATGAAGCCGACCACCGGCTTGGTGACGTGCTGGGCGATGAACTCCGCGGCGTCCTCTTCGGCGCGCCCGCCGATCTCGCCCACCATGATGATGCCTTCGGTCTGCGGATCGTCCTGGAACAGCTTCAGGCAGTCGATGAAGTTCAGCCCGTTGATCGGATCGCCGCCGATGCCGATGACCGTGGACTGGCCGAGGCCGACGTCGGTGGTCTGCTTGACCGCTTCATAGGTCAGCGTGCCCGAACGCGAAACGATCGCGACCTTGCCCGGCATATGGATGTGGCCTGGCATGATGCCGATCTTGCATGCGCCGGGCGTGATCACGCCGGGGCAGTTGGGGCCGACCAGCACCGTGTCCGGATGGGACTTGAGCACGTTCTTGACGCGCAGCATGTCCAGCACCGGGATGCCCTCGGTGATGCACACGATGACCTTGATTCCGGCCGCGGCCGCTTCGAGGATGGCGTCCGCCGCGAACGGCGGCGGTACGTAGATCACCGAAGCATTCGCGCCGGTCGCCTGCACCGCCTGCGCGACGGTGTCGAACACCGGCAGGCCCAGATGCTCGCTGCCGCCCTTGCCGGGCGTGACGCCACCGACGACCTTGGTTCCGTAATCCAGCATCTGCTGGGCGTGGAAGGTGCCCTGCGAGCCAGTGAAGCCCTGCACGATCACCATGGTGTTGCTGTCGATCAGAACTGACATGGGAAAATCCTTTGGATGTCGCGGCGCGACGGGCGCGCCTGCGGAAATGGTTCGACTCAGGCGACCGCCGCCACGGCCTTGCGGGCGCCGTCGTCGATGTCGTCGGCCGGGATGATCGCCAGCCCGGAGCTCTTCAGCAGCGCCTTGCCGGCTTCGACGTTGGTGCCTTCCAGCCGCACGATCACCGGAATCTGCACGCCCACGTCCTTGACCGCGGCGATGATGCCCTCGGCGATCATGTCGCAGCGGACGATGCCGCCGAAGATGTTGACGAAGATCGCCTTCACCTTGTCGCTCGACAGGATCAGCTTGAACGCCTCCGTCACACGCTCCTTGGTGGCGCCGCCGCCGACGTCGAGGAAGTTCGCCGGCTCGCCGCCGTTGAGCTTGATCACGTCCATGGTCGCCATCGCAAGTCCCGCGCCGTTGACCATGCAGCCGATGTTGCCGTCCATGGTGACGTAGTTCAGGCCGTACTGGCTAGCGCGCACCTCGGTCTTGTCTTCCTGGCGGATGTCGCGCATCGCCGCGAGGTCTTCGTGGCGGAAGGTGGCGTTGTCGTCGGAGTTGATCTTGCCGTCGAGCACCGCGAGGTTGCCATCGGTGAGGATCGCCAACGGGTTGAGTTCAACCAGCGCCAGATCCTTTTCGTTGAACAGCCGATACAGGCCCAGCATGATCTTCGTCAGCTGGCCGACCTGCCTGGCGGTCAGGCCCATCGCGAACCCGAGATCGCGGCACTGGAACGGCTGCAGGCCCTGCACGAAATCGACGTGCAGGGTCTTGATCGCCTCGGGCTTCTCGCGCGCGACCTGCTCGATCTCCATGCCGCCTTCGGCCGAGGCGATGAAGGTGATCGTGCGGGTATCGCGATCCACCAGCACCGACAGGTACAGTTCCTTGGCGATGTCGGTGGCTTCGCACACCAGCACGCTGTCGATCGGCAGCGCCACGCCGGCGCTCTGGTAGGTCGCCATTCGGGTGCCGAGCATGGCGCGCGCGTACTCGCGCACCTCGTCGAGGGTCTTGGCGAGCTTGACGCCGCCGGCCTTGCCGCGGCCGCCGGCGTGGATCTGGGCCTTGACCACCCAGAAGCTGCCGCCGAGCGCCTTGGCGGCGTCAACCGCCTCTTCCGGATTGCGCGCGACGCGCCCCGCCGGAACCGCGATGCCGTAGTCGGCAAACAGCTGTTTTGCCTGATATTCGTGGAAATTCATGGGTCACCCCAGAGAAGGAAAATTTCGGACGTGCGCCGCCTGGTGCGCACGGATGAACGCCCATTTTAGCCTGTTGCAGCGCATCACGTGACGCAGCCGCGCTCCCTTCGCGCATACTTCGGGCGATGACTGGGCCACAGACGCCGCCATCCAACCCATCCCCGGCTAGCGAAAGTCGCCGCGAGCTGCACTATTTCACCTTGTACCGGCTGCTGGAGGCCGCGCTGCTGTGCCTGGCCGTCTTCAGTCCCGTCGGGATCATGCTGGGTGGCTCGGATCCCTCGCCGTTGTCCCAGTGGATTGCGCTTGGCTACCTGCTGGCGGCCTTCGGGTTGTTCCTCAGCGGTCGCCGCGGGCCCATCGTCCGGCAGGCGGCGATCGGCATCAGCGTGGATATCGTCGTCGCGGCGCTGACCGCCGGCGCGCTGCCGGGCGTGGCCTCGGGCGTGGCGATGATGCTGCTGTTCAACATCGGCGCCGCCGCCCTGCTGCTGCCGCTGCGGGTTGGCATGGCGGCGGCGGCCAGCGCGGGCGCGGCTTTGCTCGCCCAGCACCTGTGGATCCTGCTCAGCGGCGATACCCCGGCCCGGCCAACGGTCGAGATCCTCATGTTCGGGATCAGCTACCTCGCCCTGGCCAGCCTGACCACCCTGGTCGGACGCCAGGTGCGGCTGAGCCAGGCGCTAGCCGAACGCCGCGGCAGCCAGGCCGAAAGCCTTGCCGAGGTCAACGAACTGATCATCCGACGCATGCGCACCGGCGTGCTGCTGGTGGACGGCAACGACGAAATCCAGCTGGCCAACGAGGCGGCGATCTTGCAGGTCGGCAGCGCGGGGGAAGGGCGACGCCTGCTGGCCACCGCCGCGCCGGAGCTGGAACGACGACTGCAGCACTGGAAGCGCGATGGGCGCATGGACTCCACCCCGCTGCAACTGGCGCCCGACCTGCCGGAAGTGCTGCCGCGCTTCGCCCAGCTGCTGGCCGAAGGCGACCAGGTGCTGGTCTTTCTCGACGATGCGGAACTGGCCTCGCGCCGTGCCGAGACCCTGACCCTGGCCACGCTGGGCCGCTTCTCTGCCAGTTTGGCCCACGAAATCCGCAACCCGCTGGCGGCGATCAGTTACGCCACCCAATTGCTGGAGGAGTCCCGCGATATCCCCGAATCCGATCGCCGCCTGCTGGAAATCATCTATCAGCAGACCCGGCGCATGAACGGCATCATCGAGGATGTGCTCAGCCTGGCCCGGCGCGAACGCGCCCAGCCGGAGCACGTGGATCTGGCCGAATTCGCCCGCCGTTTCGTCGAGGATTACCGGCAAACCCAGCCGCTGGAACAGGACACGCTGGAAGCCCGTGTTCCGAAGACGCCGATCCCCTGCCTCGTCGATCAGCGCCAGCTGCAGCAGGCCGTCACGGCGCTGGTCCACAACGCCCGCATCTATGGCCGGATGCCGGGCGAACCGGCCCGTATCGAATTGCACGCGCACTTCGACAGCAAGGACACGCCGCTGCTGGACGTGATCGACCATGGCCCCGGCATCCCCGACTCCGTCGCCGCCCAGCTGTTCCGGCCCTTCTTCACGACCTCCAGCCACGGCACCGGGCTGGGCCTGTATATCGCACGCGAATTGTGCCTGGCCAGCCAGGCCAACCTCGAGCATGTCCCGCTGCCTGCCGGAGGCTGCTGCTTCCGGATCCGTCTGGCCCGCGCCAGGGCAATCCTGACGTCCTGATCCGCGTCAAAAGCCAGACCTGCCGGCAACCGCCCACTGACGCAAAACGTCGCACTTGGACGCGGCGCGGCAAGCGGTTATCGTGACGCTCATGAATCCGTCCCCGGCCAGCGGTCCATCCGGCGCGCCCTCCAGCGCGCTCATCGTCGACGACGAGCGCGATATCCGCGAGTTGCTCGTGCTGACCCTCGGGCGGATGGGCGTGAAGTGCGACACCGCATCCTCGCTGCGCGACGCCCGCGCCCTGTTGCGTACCCGCCAGTACGCTCTGTGCCTGACCGACATGCGCCTGACCGACGGTTCGGGAATCGAGCTGGTGCGCGAAATCACCCAGCTCCACGCCCACACCCCGGTGGCGATGATCACCGCCTTCGGCAATCAGGAAGCCGCCGTCGATGCGCTCAAGGCCGGCGCCTTCGATTTCGTCAGCAAGCCGGTGGATCTGGCCGTCCTGCGCGGTCTGGTGCAGCACGCGCTCAAGCTGCGCGGCGACGCCGAACCCGGCAAGAGCGCCACGCCGGACACCTCCGCCCTCTCGAAGCTGCTCGGCCGGTCGGCGGCGATGAACACGCTGCGTGCGACCCTGGCCAAGGTCGCGCGCAGCCAGGCGCCGGTTTACATCGTCGGCGAATCCGGCGTCGGCAAGGAACTGGTCGCCCGCACCATCCACGGCGAGAGCTCGCGCGCCGGCGGGCCGTTCATCCCGGTCAACTGCGGCGCCATCCCGACCGAACTGATGGAGAGCGAATTCTTCGGCCACAGGAAAGGCGCCTTCACCGGCGCCCATGCCGACAAGAGCGGGCTGTTCCAGGCCGCCGAGGGCGGCACGCTGTTCCTCGATGAAATCGCCGAACTGCCGATGCACATGCAGGTCAAGCTGCTGCGCGCGATCCAGGAAAAATCGGTGCGCCCGGTCGGCGCCAATTCGGAAGTGGCGGTCGACGTGCGCATCCTGTCGGCCACCCACAAGGACCTTGCGGCGCTGACGGACGAAGGCAAGTTTCGCCACGACCTGTACTACCGCATCAACGTGATCGAGCTGCGGGTGCCGCCGCTGCGCGAGCGGCGCGAAGACCTGCCGATGCTGATCGACGCCATCCTCGTCCGGCTGGCCGCAGCCCAGGGCCGGGAGAAACCCGTCCTGCACGTCGATGCGCTGGAAGCGCTGGGCCACTACACCTTCCCCGGCAACGTGCGCGAGCTGGAAAACATCCTCGAACGCGCATTCGCGCTGGCCGACGACGACGGCATTCGGGCCGGGAACCTGCGCCTTCCCGAAGCCCGCAGCATGCCTGCATCGCCGGCCATCGAGTCCAGCGCACGCGATCCGCGCAGCATCGATCCACGCGAATCCGCCAGCAGCGCGCTGCCCGAGTTCATCGAGGAAATCGAGCGCAAGGCCATCGAACAGGCCCTCCAGGACAACCGCTACAACAAGACCAAGGCCGCGGCCTCGCTCGGCATCACCTTCCGCGCCCTGCGCTACAAGCTCAAGAAACTGGGCATCGATTGAGCTGGAGTGACGATGCGGGCGCCGCGATGGCGGACGGATGAGGCGCGTCCTACACTCGAAGCCAATCCGCCAAGGAAGTCATGCGCATGCTCGCCACCACCCTGCAACGCCTGGCCAAGGCCAGCGGCCTGAGCGTCACCGAGATCGCCACGGCCATTCCCAAGGCCGGGATCCAGACCGTCAACGCCTGGCTGCGCGGCGACAAACTGCCCGGCTACGACCAGATCGAGGCGCTGGCGCGAACGCTCGGGGTGCCGGCCGGCGCGCTGCTCGGGGAACTGGCGGCGGCGCTGGATCCGGCCCGCACGCGCGGCGAACACGAACTGCTGGCCTGCTATCGCGGTCTTGAAACACGCCAGCAGAACGCGCTGCTGGAAATCGTGCGCAGCATGCAGCCCGCCCCCCCGGCAACCGATCCCAAGGCCGCGGCCAGGACCGCACGCAAGCGCACCGCCAAGCCACGCGTCGCGACGAAACACCCGATGAAGCAGGCGCCAAAACGGAAGTCCTGACGCGGCGGTCGGCTTTGCCCTAGGGACTGGCCGGCCCCGTGGTTCGCGGGGCCGGGGCGCCCGAAGCGGCAGGAGGCCACGGCAAGCCCACCTTGCGCGCCAGCGCGGCGTAGCGCGGATCGTCGCGATAGCGCAGCAACAGGGGATCGTAGAGCAACAGCAGCATTCCCGGATCGTGCGCCACCCTGGCCTTGTCCAGCCATTGGAACATCGCATCGGGCTCGCCGCGCACGGCATGGACCTGTGCAATCTGGATCGCCCAACCCTCAGGATAGCTGCGGACGACCGCATTCAGGCGGGTGTCGGCGGCGGCCCGGTCGGGGCTGGCTTGCGCGACCAGCGCCAGGGCAAAATCGCGCCACGCGCCTTCCGGTTCGGCCTGCGCGGCCTTCTGCGCGGCCGGCAGGTCCTTGCGCAGCATGTCGACGACCGCCAGCATGTAGTGGTTGTAGAGCGCGGTCGGCTCCAGTTCGATCGCCTTGTTGACCGCTTGCCGCGCCTCATCCAGACGCCCGGCCGGCATCAGGTAGGCAGCCAGCCCGCGATACCAGTTCGCATCCAGCGGATTGATCTTGAGCGCGCGCCGGGTCAGGTCGACGGACTGGTTCAAATCCCCCTGGCTCGCGCGCGCAACGCCCAGCTGATAGAGCGCATCGCCATCGTCCGGCGCCAGTTCGACCGCCTTGCGCAGTTCGGCCTCGCCTTCCTTCCAGTTGAAGTCGCGGATGATCAGCAGCCAGCCGCGCGCGAAATGCGGCGCGGCCTGGTTGGGCGCCAGACGCAGCGCCTGTGCGACCGCGGCATCGGCCTCCTGCAGGAATTTTTCGGCCCCCTTGCCGGTGACGCCGCCGCCGGCGACCGCATCGACCAGGGTGAAGGCCTTCCACGCATAGGCCACCCCGTAATCGTGATCCAGTTCGATCGCATGGCTGTAGAGTTCCAGGGCCTTGCCTGCGTCGGTGGCCCCGACCAGCCGCGCCTGCACATAGGCATCGTAGGCCTCGATGTTGCCGCTGGGCGGCCGGTCGTTCTGCTGGGCGGCCTGCGGCTTGGGAAGAAGCTGCGCCTTGAGCGCCGTGGCCACCTGCGCGGTGATGGCGTCCTGCAACGCAAACAGATCCTTGTAGGGACGATCGAAACTGTCCGCCCACAGGGTGCTGCCGTCGCTGGCACGAATCAGGGTGGCGCTGACGCGAACCGTATCGCCCAACCGGCGCACGCTTCCTTCCAGCAGGTGCGAAACGCCGAGCTTGGCCGCGATCGTCCGGTCGTCTTCGTCGCTGCCGCGAAACTGGAACGAGGACTTCGGATTGATCACCCGCAGCCCCTTGATCTGGGCCAGCGCGATGATGAAGCCCTCGGACAGCCCATCCGAAAACGCCTGTTGGCTCTCATCGCTGCTGCCGCTGTCGAACGGCAGCACGGCGATCGAGTTGCTGTCGGCCGGCAACGCCGGTACCGGCGCAGCAGTCTGCGGCTCGACGCGTTCGACCACCCGGTCGGTGAGCAGCAGGACCACGGCCACCGCCAGCACCACGATGATGACGAAGTCGGTGCGTCGGTTGTGGGTCTTGCGCGAAGCCTCGTCGGCGATCGTCACCTCGCTTTCGAGCTTGATTCCGCTGCTGGTGAACTCGTAGCGCCAGGACAGCATCAGCCATAGCGGAAAACCGACGCCGGCGGCGATCAGGAACCATCGGGTCGCGGCCTCGGGCGCACCGACTTCCGGACCGAGCTGGGCAATGCCCTGCGCCAGCGCCCACACCGCGCCGATGTAGAGCACGGCAGCGCGCAGCACGTTGCGGCGCCTGAGTTCGGAGAAAAAACCACCAGCCATCGTCCCTGTCCCGAAGCGGGTTTCCCGGGTGATTCTTGCATACGTCGACGCCGTTCAGGCAATCGACAACGTTGAAAAGCCTCAGCCGATGGTGAATCCGGCGCTGTCCGGATCCTCTTCCTCGTCGCATCGCTGCACGTCATCCACCCGCGCCAGCGCCGGTCCGACCTGCAGCCAGCGCTCCAGCGCAGCCACCTGGTCGATCGCTCCCTGCGCCAGCACCTCGACCCTGCCGTCGGGCAGGTTGACGGCCCATCCCGCGAGGCCCAGCAGCCGCGCCTGCGCGCGGGTGGCCGTGCGGAAACCCACACCCTGCACGCGACCGCTGACGAGAAAACGCGCCGCGGCCATCTCAGCCGGCCTTGGGGCCGCCGCGGGCGGCGATGTCTTCTTCGATCATCCGCGCGGTCACCTGCCCGGAATACTTGCGCACGACCTTGCCGTCCGGATCCAGGAGCCAGCTGGTCGGCAGGGTGCGCGGCACGCCGAAATGCTCCGGCGGGGCGTAGATGCTGACGCGGGCGATCGGGTAGGTGACGGGATGCTCTTGCAGGAACGCGCGGATCTCTTCCGGGTCGGTGTCGTCGTAGGCCAGGCCGATGATGGAAACGTACTGGCGCATCGCGGCCAGCGCCGACAGCTCCGGCATCTCCTGCAGGCACGGACCGCACCAGGTGGCCCAGTAGTTGACCAGCACCCATTTGCCGCGCTGCTGGGCGAGATCCCAACCCGCGCCGTCGAGGGTCTCGACCCGCAGCGTCGGATGCTCCGGCTGCGCCCGTCCGTCGCGCGCACCCGCGGCAGGCGCCGTCGCCGTTCGGCCGGTGTCCGCCCCCGGTTCCACGCGACCGCAGGCGGCCAGCAGCGTCAAGGCAGCCGCCATCCAGAGTCCAGACGCCCAGCGTCGTCTCATTCGACTTCCATCTCCCTGTAAATACTTGCGACCGGCTGGTGCAGGATCGAGTGCAGCGGGACGCGCAATTGCTCCATCGCCTTCATCACCGCGATGCCCAGCGCATCGTCGGCCTGCGGCGGAACCACGCAACTCACCGGGATGCGCAACAGGGCGGCCTCGTAGATTTCCTCCATCCGTACTTCGTCGAGGTCGCGGGCCAGCAGCCATTCCCCGCTTTCGGCACGCTGCAGCACGCTGATCGACACCAGCCGCGCCAGCAGCGCCTGGATCATGTCGTCGGTCAGGCTCGGCTCCAGAATCTGGATGTCCTCGCTGGTCAAGCCGCTGCCCTTGACGCGCGCCTGCTGGAAACGGCCGAGCATGCGCAGCACGCCGTACAGTTCATGCCCGTGCGGCAGGCGCAGCTCGCGCGGCTGGTAGCGGAAGGCCGACGTCGATGCCGCGAACGAAGCCCCGAGCAGCACCGCGACCCAGCTGAGGTAGATCCAGAGCATCACGATCGGCACCAGCGCCACCGCGCCGTAGATCTTCTGGTAGGCGTCGAAGCTGCCCAGGTACAGGCTCAGCCCCGACTTCACGCCTTCGAACAGCAGCACTGCCAGCAGCGCTCCGCCCATCGCGTGACGCCAGAACACGGTGCGGTGCGGCACCACCTTGAACAGCGCCGCAAATGCCAGCAGTTCGATTCCCATCGGCGCCAGCCGCAGCATCAGCGCTTCCAGCCAGCGACCCGGCAGGGTTTCGAAAATCGACAGCGCGAAAAATCGGGTCGACAGCGCCACGCTGGCCGCCGCCACCAGGGTGCCGAGGGTCAGCACCGTCCAATAGACGAGGAAGCGGCTGAACTTCGGGCGCGCGGTCGGCACCCGCCAGATCCGGTTGAAGATCGACTCCACGCTGCTGACCGCCACCAGCAGCGAGACGATCAACGCCAGCGCACCGGCGGTCGTCAGCGAACGCGTGTTGGCCGAGAAATCCGTGAGATAGCCGGACACCGCGCGTGCGGAACTCGGCACGAAGTTGGCGAAGATATAGCCGCTGAGGCGATCACTCCATGCATCGAACACCGGAAACGCCGACAGGATGCCGAACGCCACCATGGTCAGCGGCACCAGCGCGAACGCGGTCGTGTAGGACAGCGCGCCGGCCGCTTCGAACAGGCGGTCGTCGAGGAAACGACGCAAGACGAAGCGGGAAAAACTGCCGATCCGGGCGGGATCGCGCAGATTGCAGCTCCAGCGACGGACGATCTCGGCGGGTGGCATCCGCCAAGCCTAGCAGGTTGTCGCGAAAATCCACCTCCAGGAAACCACCATGCCGTTTCGACACGGCACGGCGCCCACCCGCGTGCGAAACTTCCGCCCTCGGCCACCGCATTCTCCGATGAACCCGAAGCACTATCTCATCACCGCATTGCTCGCACTGGCGGCCCTGTACGGCTTCTGGTTCGCGGGCGACGCTCAGGTCGCGGCAGCGCTGCTGGTCTTTGCCCTGCCTCCGGTGCTGCTGGCGATCGCCGCCGCGCACGGCTGGCGGCGCGCCGGTTTCACTGCCGCAGTGCTGGCCCTGCTGTGGTTCAGCCACGGCACGATGCTGTTGTATGCCGAACCGCAGCTGCGCCTGCAGGCCAGCCTCGAAACCTTGCTGGCGCTGGCCATCATCCATGCCGCCTGTCTGCCCGGCATCCGCGCCTGGCGCAGCAAGCACGAGGCGCTTCGAAAATGAGCGGCGATCCGCGCATGGCGGGGTTGGCTTCCGGGGTCGCGGAATCCCTGCAGGCCGGTGCGCGGGCACTCCGCGACGGCAGGCTGATGCAGGCCGAGGCGCTGTTCAAGCAGGCCTGCCAGCGCGCGCCCACCCATCCCGAACCGCTGCGCTACCTGGCCATCGTCGAACTCCAGACGCGCCGCGCCGAGCGCGCGGTCGCCACCCTGGATCGCGCGCTGGCGCTGGCTCCCGAGGACGCCCTGCTGCACGCGGATCTGGGCACGGCGCGAGCGGCCAGTGGCGACCTGGCCTCCGCGCTGGTCAGCTGGCGGCGCGCCTGCTCGCTGGCCCCGGATCAGCCGATACCGTGGTTCAACCTCGGACGCAATTTGCAGCAGATCGGAGACACCGAGGGCGCGATCGACGCACTGGAGCGGGCCGCGACGCTGGCTCCCGCCCTGTTGCCAGCCCGGGTGCTGCTGGGCGACGCACTGGCCCATGCCGGCCGTTTCGATGCCGCCGCACGCAGCTATCGCGAGGCGCTGCGCCTGCGCCCGGCCTGCGGCGATGCCTGGCGCGGATTGTCCAACATCAAGACGAAGCCGCTGGACGAGGCCGACATCCAGACCCTTCGCGTGCAACTGCTCGGCCCCGACGTCGCTCCTCCCGATCGGGTCGCCATGGGACATGCGTTGGGCAAGGCCGAGGAAGACCGCGGCCAACTGGATGCGGCACTGGCCGCCTTCACCGCCGCCAACGCCCTGCAGGAACAGCTGACGCCGTGGCGACCGGAAGCCTTCGAGTCGTTCGTAGCGCAGTCGCTGGTGGCGACCGGATCGCTGCCCGCACCGATCGACCCGACGCTTGGCCGCGAAGTCATCTTCATCGTCGGGCTGCCGCGGTCCGGCTCGACCTTGTTCGAGCAGATCCTCGCTGCCCACCCCGAGGTCGAAGGTGCCAGCGAACTGGACGACCTGGGTATCGTGATCCAGCGCGAATCCATGCGTCGCAAGCGGCCTTACCCGCAGTGGGTGCCGCAAGCCACCGCCGCCGACTGGCAGCAGCTTGGCCAGGACTACCTCGCCCGCACCGCCCGTTGGCGCGCGCGGCGTCCGCGGATGACCGACAAGCAGCCGGACAACTGGAAGCACGCCGGGATCCTGCGCGCGATGCTGCCCGGCGCCACCGTCATCGAAACCCGCCGCGACCCGCGCGAAACCGCGTGGTCCTGCTTCAAGCAGCAGTTCTACAGCCAACCGCACTTCGCCAACACGCTGGCGCACATCGCGCTGTACCTGAGGCGCAGCGAACAGGCCATGGACACCCACCGCAGCCGCGACCCGGGCCACATCCACCTGCACCGCTACGAGGATCTGCTCGACGCCCCCGAAGCGCACATCCGCGCCTTGCTGGACGACTGCGGCCTGGCCTTCGACCCCGCATGCCTGTCCCCGCACCGCAGCGCCCGCAGCGTCCGCACCGCCAGCGCCGCGCAGGTGCGTCAGCCGCTGCGCGCCGCCGCCACCCACGCCCTGGCCTACGGTGCGCTGCTCGATCCGCTGTGGTCGCTGCTCAAGCTGCCGCTTTCCATGCTGTAAGCGCCACGCGATTGACGGACAATACGCCCATGGACAATCTTCTCATCGTCACCACCGGCGGCACCATCGACAAGATCTACTTCGACGCCAAGTCGGACTACCAGGTCGGCGAACCGCAGATCGGGGGCATCCTTGAGGAGTACCGGGTCGCCTTCCGTTTCCACGTCATCCCGCTGTTGCGCAAGGACTCGCTGTTCGTCACCGATGCCGACCGCCAGCTGTTGCGGGCGACGATCGCCGCGCAGGAAGAAAGCCGCGTACTGGTAACCCACGGCACCGACAGCATGGTGCAGACCGCAGAGGCCCTTGCCGGCATCCCCGGCAAGACCATCGTCCTGACCGGCGCGCTCAACCCAGCCCGCTTCGAAGGCTCGGACGCGGTGTTCAACATCGGCTGCGCGGTCGGCGCGGTGCAATCCTTGCCCGAAGGCGTTTACATCGCCATGAACGGACGCATCTGGAATCCGCGCAAGGTGCGCAAGAACGTCGAAGCCAACCGGTTCGAGGCGATGGACTGAATAGCGCCGACGGCGTCACCACGAAAAACCCCGGCCGAAGCCGGGGTTTTCATTGCGCTTTCCGAACGAGTCACGCCTTGGAACCGGCGTGACTCGGTGCCGGAATCACTGGATCGTCGAAGTCAGCACCACGCCGGAGAACGTCGAGTATGCACGCACCTTGATGTAATAGGTGGTGGTCGACGTCGGTGTGAACGTGCAGCTTTCGCTGTTGCCCGCCTTGTACGGACGGCAGCTGTAGCTGCTGGTGGTCGGGGCGCTGCCCGCGCGCACGTACAGATCGGCATCACCGGTACCGCCCGAGATCGCGAAGGTCGCCGTCTGCCCGGCATTGACCGTAGCGGTGTAGGTCGAAGACCAGTTTCCGGACGTCACCTGCGGCAAGTTCACCGTCGTGGTACCGCCGCCACCGCCACCGCCACCGCCCGTGGTGTAGTCACCGACCAGGCTGACGCCGGAGAACGCCTGGTAGGCCTTCAGGCGGACGTAGTAGGTGCCGGCCGACGGGCTGGCGAACGTGCAGCTTTCGGAGTTGCCGGACTTGTACGGACGGCAGTCGTAGCTGCTGTCGGTCGGTGC
>NZ_JAMQHN010000013.1 GCF_025993755.1 Thermomonas sp.
ATCCACCCGGTGGCGATGGACGAGGGTCTGCGTTTCGCGATCCGCGAGGGTGGCCGCACGGTTGGCGCCGGCGTGGTGGCGAAGATCGTCAAGTGACGTGAGGGCGCGGTTGCGCGCAAGCGCAGCCGCCTTTGCCCGAACGTCATCCCCGCGCAGGCGGGGATCCAGTCCCGACAAGCCGCCAAGCGCGTCGGAACAGGGCCAGGCGGCGCAAGCCGCCGTTGCCTTTTCGGGAGCAACACCAAATTTCATACGCCAGTAGCTCAATTGGCAGAGCAGCGGTCTCCAAAACCGCAGGTTGGGGGTTCGAGTCCCTCCTGGCGTGCCAACCGGGCGCCGCCGTGGCGGACGCCGAAGAGATGAAGCCTTGACCAGCAACGCGCTGCCCAATCCGTCCGCCGGCAACGGGGACATCGTCAAACACGTCATCGCCCTGCTGCTGGTGGCGGCGGGTATCGCCGGCTATTACCTGGTCGGAAGCGACTGGCCCAGCGGCGTGCGGATGCTGCTGGTGGCGGCGGGCGTGATCGCCGGCGGCGCGCTGTTCCTCATGCGCACGAACCGGGGCGCCAAGACCCGGGATTTCCTCGCGGAGTCGCGCTTCGAATTGCGCAAGGTGGTCTGGCCGACGCGTCAGGAAACCAACCGGATGATGGTGATCGTGATCATTGCCGTGCTGGCGTTCAGCCTGATCATGGCGGCGTTCGACTTCATCATCCAGTTCGCCGTGAAATGGCTGCTCGGCAGCTGATGGAGAGTTCTGTGAGCAATTCCGACGTCCTCAAGCGCTGGTACGTGGTCCACGCCTATTCCGGCTTCGAGAAGTCGGTGGCGCAGGCGCTGCGCGACCGCATTGCGCGGCTGGGCATGCAGGATCGCTTCGGCGAGGTGCTGGTTCCCACCGAGGAAGTGGTGGAGATGCGCGCCGGGCAGAAGCGTCGTTCGGAGCGCAAGTTCTTCCCCGGCTACGTGCTGGTCCAGATCGCGACCCACGTCGAGGACGGCATCCCGCGCATGGACAGCGAATCCTGGCATCTGGTCAAGGAAACCCCGAAGGTGATGGGTTTCATCGGCGGGACCGCCGACCGGCCGCTGCCGATCCGCGACGAGGAGGCCGACACCATCCTCCAGCGCGTCCAGGACGGCGTTGCCAAGCCCAAGCCCAAGGTCCTGTTCGAGCCGGGCCAGATGGTGCGGGTGGTCGACGGCCCGTTCAACGATTTCAACGGCGTGGTCGAGGAAATCAACTACGAGAAGAGCCGCCTGCGCGTCGCGGTGCTGATTTTCGGACGTTCCACGCCGGTCGAGCTGGAGTTCGGGCAGGTCGAAAAGGCCTGATCCGGACGGTCCGGACGCGCGTCCGTAAACCTGCTACAATACGCGACTCACCCTTCGAAGCGCCGTTCGCAGCCGCGGTCGGCGCTTCGAGGTGGATGCAATTCGGGCGGATGCGCGATGCCGGGACGCGCGCCGCCTGCGATGTCGATGATCCCGGTCCGATGGGGAGCCTGCAACCCAGGCGCTAGCACCCGGAGACAATGCAATGGCTAAGAAAGTCGTCGGCTACATCAAGCTGCAGGTGAAGGCCGGTCAGGCCAATCCCTCGCCGCCGGTCGGTCCTGCGCTGGGTCAGCGCGGCCTGAACATCATGGAGTTCTGCAAGGCGTTCAACGCGGCGACCTCCAAGCTCGAGCCGGGTCTGCCGACCCCGGTCATTATCACCGCCTATTCCGACCGCACCTTCACCTTCGTCACCAAGAGCACGCCGGCCACGGTGCTGCTGAAGAAGGCGGCGGGGATCACTTCCGGCTCCAAGCGTCCGAACACCGAGAAGGTGGGCAAGGTGACGCGCGCGCAGCTGGAAGACATCGCCAAGGCGAAGGAGCCCGACCTGACCGCGGCCGACCTGGACGCGGCAGTGCGCACGATCGCGGGCTCGGCCCGTTCCATGGGCCTGACGGTGGAGGGTTGAGACAATGGCACTGAACAAGCGACAGAAGGCGATCCTCGCGGCCACCGTTCCGGGCAAGGCCTACGCGATCGATGAAGCCCTGAAGATCCTCAAGGACAACAGCAAGGCCAGGTTCGTCGAGGCCATCGATGTGGCCGTGCGCCTCGGCGTGGATGCCAAGAAGTCCGACCAGCAGGTGCGCGGCTCGACCGTGCTGCCGGCCGGCACCGGCAAGAGCGTCCGGGTGGCGGTGTTCTGCCCGGCGGGCGCCAAGGCCGACGAGGCGCTGGCCGCCGGTGCCGACGTGGTCGGCATGGACGACCTGGCCGAGAAGATGCAGGGCGGCGATCTGAATTACGACGTGGTCATCGCCACCCCGGATGCGATGCGCGTGGTCGGCAAGCTCGGCCAGGTGCTGGGCCCGCGCGGCCTGATGCCGAACCCGAAGGTCGGCACCGTGTCGCCGAATCCTGCGGAAGCGGTGAAGAACGCCAAGGCCGGTCAGGTGCGCTACCGCACCGACAAGGCCGGCATCATCCACTGCACCATCGGCAAGGCGAACTTCGAGAACGATGCCCTCAAGGGCAACCTGCAGGCGCTGCTCGCGGATCTGGTCAAGGCCAAGCCGGCGACCTCCAAGGGCACCTATCTGCAGAAGATCTCGCTCAGCTCGACCATGGGTCCCGGCGTCACCGTGGACCAGTCCTCGCTGGCGCTGAAGTAATCGCATTGCGCGTCCGCACCGCAGGGTGCGAACGCGGCGCATGGATGTGCCGCCGATGATCGCGCAGCGATCATGGCAAACGAATTTTGAAGGCCCCGCCGCAATCCATCGCGACGGAAGCCGTCAAAGACCGCAGGTGCGGTCTGCGCGTGGCAACGACGGGCAAGGATGCTCGCATGGCAGGGATTCGCCGTTGCCGCAGGCGGGATCGCTTAATCCGCACCCCAGGGTACGGGCCTGCGCAGATGGTGTCGCCTTTCTGGAATGTTCTGAAAAGACAGATCTGGATGGCCACCGAGGGATGCGCTTGCATCCCCGATGCCAGGGACCGGCATCGCCGAGGACCGTCTGCGGCAGGAGCCGCAGCCGGAGTTCAACCCAGGAGTAAACATGGCTCTCAATCTGTCCCAGAAAAAGGACGTTGTCGCGGAAGTGGCGGAAGTCGCCGCCTCTGCGCACTCCCTGATCGCGGCCGAGTATGCCGGCACCACGGTCTCGCAGATGACCGCGATGCGCAAGAAGGCCCGTGAAACCGGCGTGTTCCTGAAAGTCGTCAAGAACACGCTGGCCGCGCGCGCCGTCACCGGCACCGAGTACGAAGTGGCGAAGGATTCCCTCGTGGGTCCGCTGCT
Organism: Thermomonas sp.; assembly: GCF_025993755.1. Lineage (GTDB taxonomy): Bacteria > Pseudomonadota > Gammaproteobacteria > Xanthomonadales > Xanthomonadaceae > Thermomonas. The sequence continues at coordinate 3,308 of NZ_JAMQHN010000013.1, forward strand.
GTACGCGTTCTCGACCGAGGAACCCGGCGCCGCCGGGCGCCTGATCAAGGAGTTCGCCAAGGGCAACGAAAAGCTGCAGCCCAAGCTCGTCGTCGTCGGTGGCCAGCAGTATCCGGCCAGCCACGTCGAGGTGCTGGCCTCGCTGCCGACCCGCGAACAGGCGCTCGCGATGCTGGCCCGCGTGCTGGCCGAACCGGCGGCGATGTTCGCCCGTGCGGTCAAGGCCGTGGCCGACAAGCAAGGTGGTGGCGAAGCCCCGGCCGAGGCCGAGGCGCAGGCCGAGCCGGCTTGAGCGATTCGCGAATCCGACAACGTTTTCCCATTCAACGCAACATCTCCAGAGGTAAATGCAAATGTCCCTGAGCAATGAGCAGATCGTCGACGCCGTCGCCGGCATGTCGCTGATGGAAGTGATGGACCTGGTCAAGGCCATCGAAGAGAAGTTCGGCGTCTCCGCCGCCGCCCCGGTCGCCGCTGCCGGTCCGGCCGTGGCCGCCGCCGCCGTCGAAGAGCAGACCGAGTTCAACGTCATCCTGAAGAACGCCGGCAGCAAGACCGTCGAGGTCATCAAGGCCGTCCGCGCGATCACCGGCCTGGGCCTGAAGGAAGCCAAGGACCTGACCGTGGCCGGTGGCCCGGTGAAGGAAGGCGTCTCGAAGGAAGAAGCCGAGAAGATGAAGAAGGACCTTGAGGCCGCCGGCGCGACCGTCGAAGTCAAGTAATTGCAGTCGCGTCGCCTGCAGTTCGCGCTGGCGACCACCAAAGGCTGGGGGTGAAAACCCCCGGCCTTTGGCCGTTGTGGAACAACCGTTGTAGAACCGATCGAGTCGACAGTCGGAAGTAGCGGGAGAGGGCGTGCTGGTGCCGGCAATACCAGCGACTTCCAACTGTCGGTTCCCAGTCTTTGAGCCGGGATTCCCCCGTAGGCCGCCTTGTTGCGGCCGAATGAACATCGAGGCGCACGTTCAATGGCCACCGCCAAACACTATTCGTTCACCGAGAAGAAGCGCATCCGCAAGGACTTCGGCAAGCGCCGTTCGATCCTCGAGGTGCCGTATCTGCTGGCTATCCAGGTCGATTCCTATCGCGAATTCCTGCAGGAAAACGTCGATCCCGCCAAGCGCGAGGACAAGGGCCTGCACGCCGCGCTGAAGTCGGTGTTCCCGATCGCCAGCTACAGCGGCAACGCCGCGCTGGAATACGTGGGCTACAAGCTGGGCGAGCCGGCCTTCGACGAGCGCGAGTGCCGCACCCGCGGGCTGTCCTACGGCGCCCCGCTGCGCGTCACCGTGCGTCTAGTCATCTACGACCGCGAATCGAGCACCAAGGCGATCAAGTACGTCAAGGAGCAGGAAGTCTACATGGGCGAAATCCCGCTCATGACCGACAACGGCACCTTCATCGTCAACGGCACCGAGCGCGTCATCGTCTCCCAGCTGCACCGCAGCCCGGGCGTGTTCTTCGACCACGACCGCGGCAAGACCCACAGCTCGGGCAAGCTGCTGTTCTCCGCGCGCGTCATTCCCTACCGCGGCTCGTGGCTGGACTTCGAGTTCGATCCGAAGGACGCGCTGTACACCCGAATCGACCGCCGCCGCAAGCTGCCGGTCAGCGTGCTGCTGCGCGCGCTGGGCTACTCCAACGAGGAGATGCTCAACGAGTTCTTCGACATCAACACCTTCCACATCCTGCCGGAAGGCGTGCAACTCGAGCTGGTGCCCGAGCGCCTCAAGGGCGAGACCCTGGAATTCGACCTGGCCGATGGCGACAAGATCATCGTCGAGGCCGGCAAGCGCATCACCGCGCGCCACGTCAAGCAACTGCAGGCGGCGGGCGTGGCGGCGCTGTCGGTCCCGGACGACTACATCCTCGGCCGCATCCTCTCGCACGACGTGGTCGATGCCTCCACCGGCGAGCTTCTGGCCAGCGCCAACGACGAGATCGACGCGGATCTGCTGGGCAGGCTGCGCAAGGCCGGCGTCGAGACCGTCGGCACCCTGTGGGTGAACGAACTCGATCGCGGCCCGTTCCTGTCCAACACCCTGCGCATCGATGCGACCAAGACCCAGATGGACGCGCTGGTCGAAATCTACAGGATGATGCGTCCGGGCGAGCCGCCGACCAAGGACGCGGCGCAGAACCTGTTCCACAACCTGTTCTTCACCTTCGAACGCTACGACCTGTCCAGCGTCGGCCGGATGAAGTTCAACCGCCGTCTCGGCCGCAAGGATGTCACCGGTGTGCCGGTGCTGTACGACGAGAAGTACTTCGCCCAGCGCAAGGACGACGAATCGGTCCGGGTGCGGGACGAGGCCGGCTCCGGCCCGTCGTCCGACATCCTCGACGTGATCCGCGTGCTGTGCGAGATCCGCAACGGCCGTGGGACCGTCGACGACATCGACCACCTGGGCAACCGCCGCGTGCGCAGCGTCGGCGAGATGGCCGAGAACACCTTCCGCGTCGGCCTGGTGCGCGTCGAGCGCGCCGTGAAGGAGCGCCTGTCGATGGCGGAAGCCGACAACCTGTCGCCGCAGGACCTGATCAACGCCAAGCCGGTCGCGGCCGCGATCAAGGAATTCTTCGGCTCCTCGCAGCTGTCGCAGTTCATGGACCAGAACAACCCGCTGTCGGAGGTCACCCACAAGCGCCGCGTCTCGGCGCTGGGCCCGGGCGGCCTGACTCGCGAACGCGCCGGCTTCGAAGTCCGCGACGTGCATCCGACCCATTACGGCCGCGTGTGCACCATCGAAACGCCGGAAGGCCCGAACATCGGCCTGATCAATTCGCTGGCGGTGTTCGCCCGCACCAACAAGTACGGTTTCCTCGAAACCCCGTACCGCAAGGTGATCGAAGGTCGCGTGACGGACGAGGTCGAGTACCTGTCGGCGATC